>NZ_JAYGHM010000048.1:0-65413 GCF_034931125.1 Rivularia sp. UHCC 0363
CTGAGGGTCGTCTCCTCTCCCCTTTCTAGGTCTCGTCTCCCCATAATTTAAATGCAGCGGACGTTTGAAAGTCTCTAGCGTTGAGTTCGAGGTTGGTTGCCGCCGCTCAATCGGAACACTATGACGTAGTTGAAAAGCTATCGGCCAGTTGCAATGCTCTGGTGGCTTCAGTCTTAAGTCAGGATACAGGTCGTGAATCTATGCGCTCTTTTTCAAATCCTGCTACCGAGTTATGATAGAGCTATGGACTCCGTATGAGCGAAGACAACTAGAGCAAATCTGCTATCTATGTGCCGAATATGCACCCGCACGTTGACCCTCAGAAGATAGAACGATTGATGCAAGTCTTGGGTCGAGAAGCTCAGGGTGCAGGCTGCATTTATTTTACGGGTGGTGCTAGTGCCCTACTGATTGGGTGGCGGAATTCCACAGTTGATATTGATATTCGTCTAGATCCTGAACCCCTAGGCATCTTTCAGGCAATTGCCAAAACCAAACAAGAATTAAATATCAACATCGAACTCGCTTCCCCGCAGGATTTCTTACCCCCACTTCCGGGCTGGCGTGATAGGAGCATCTTCATTGGTAAATACGGTCAAATCTCGTTTTATCATTATGACTTCACAGCCCAAGCGCTCTCTAAGCTATCCAGGAATTTTGACCGCGATATCAAAGATGTGGAAGCTATGTATACACAGAAATTATTTTCCTTAGAACAACTGCGGGATAGCTTTGAAGCCATTGTACCCGAATTGATCCGATTCCCCTCTCTTAATCCTGATTTGCTGAGAAGCAGAGTTGAAAAATTCATTGAAGATTGCGAAAGTAACTCAGAAGAGGGACAGTCATGAATTTGAATGAGTTGCCAGGAGCAGAGCTGATTCTGCCCGGACTAAATGATCTTGCTCATGGTAGAACAAATACAGTTGGGTCATTGTTAATCGCAATCGCAGCAACGCGCCTAGCCGAAGCAGGCTTAGATTTTCCTCAAGATCATCTAGCCGCAGAACCAGAACTAACTCTGTACGCCCGTCTTCAAGATGAACGAGATGATGCCTACCTCTACTACAATGCTTTGCTGAGTCGCCTGAATAGCTTTTGCAATGCACTTGAACTTCGTGATTAATACAAGCTATCTCAATGAGAGACTGAAGCTTTTGCCAATTCTAGGTTTTGGGACTTCCAAATCCTCTAACATAGAACTAGATCCAGGTGCAGAAAAATAGCTAAAATGATACGAACGATTGCGGCAGACAAAGTAACGCTCTACGATTTAGAGCAGGGCTATTTCAATCCAATTGAGGAACCGATATGGTAGTTAGGCTATCTCTCAAACCCTGACCCCCGATGCCTCAACTTGCGATTGTCGATGCCTTTGCCGACCTCTGTGATACCCGTCGCACAGCCGGACAACGTCACCAGCAGGCACTCTGTCTGGCCCTCTTCACCCTGGCAGTCGCCGCAGGTAACCGAGGCTTTTTGGCCATCGGAGACTGGCTCAATGCCTATGACGATGAGTTGCTCTTACTCTTTGAACCCCCAAAAAAACCGACTCCCCTCTTACAGTACGATTCGACGGGCGCTCCTGCGACTAGATTACCGGGACTATTCAGCTCGGCTCTCTCGATTCTTCGGCATTCAGCCTCTAGCAGGCGAAACCATTGCCACCGACGGCAAAGTCCTGCGCGGCTCCTATGAAGCTAGCCGTGATAATCCAACCCTAGCGTCTCATCCAGCCATTATGCTAGTAACGGCCTACATCGTGGAGCGGGGACTGATTCTAGAACCCTATGAGGTCAACGCGAAAACCAATGAAATCACCGCTCTGCCTGCTTTGATTGAACAGATGGCGCTCAGGGGCGTCGTCTTTGCCTTTGATGCCATAAGCAGCCAAAAAAACGGCACAGAGCATCATTGAGAGTGGTAAAGATTATTTGGGTGCGCTCAAGGGCAACCAATCAGGCTTACTCAAAGCAGTGGAAACCCACTTTCAGCCTCAGCAGACTGTCCACCAGATCAATAAAGGGCAGGGTCGCATTGAGAAACGGGCTGTTAGCATCACGCATCTGTTGGACAACATTCCTGAGTTTCCAGGACTACAAAGCGTGATGCGAGTTGAATCAGAACGCCAAGTCTATCGGGCTAATGTCATCGAAGAGAGCCGCGAAACTCGTTGCTACGCGGCTTCATTTATCGAGAGTGCAGCAGCTTTTGCTGAGCGGATTGGCGGCTACTAGGGCGTGGAGAACAAGGTGCATCACGTCCGGGATGTGACGCAAGGAGAAGATGCTTCGCGCATCCGAACCTCACCGTTGATACAGAGTTGGGCAATTGCCCGCAACTTTGCCCTGAATTTGTATCGCGACAATGGTTTTGAGAATATGGCTCAAGCTCAACGGCTTGTTGGCTTTGGCCTCAGCACAATCAAGCTATTATTTAGGATGAAATGACCCTGTCTGCCAGTCAGTCTCCTTCAAGATAGCCTGCAATCACGGCAGAAATTCGCTCTTGCTGTGGAAAGACCAAATTTCTTACCGCGCTTGGCAGTCGGGAAGCTGAAGCAGGCGTTGCCATCTGAGTGCCTTTACTCAGTTAAGCAGATTCTAGACAGCAGCTTTTTCTCAGATCAGCCGTTTGATCTGGCTGATGGAAGCGATTAGCTAGGTTTCAAAAAAAACGCGACTCCGACTGCAATTACGCTGCCCATCACCGCTAGAAGCCACATCCGTTTGATGGCTTGCGGGCTGTTGGGGCTGCCGCTCAGCAGACCTGGATATTTGATCAAGCTTTCTGCTCCGCCTCGAAACCAAATCCAATAGCTGAGCAGCAGGATGACTGTCCAAATCGAGATCCACCAGGCGACCACAAATGGATTTTTGGTCTGGAGCACCCAGTAGTCTGCAATATTGGCAATCCCGCCTGCTGTCATGCCAAGTCCCATCACCAGCCAAGGCGCAGTTGTGCCTAGAAAAAATCCGCGAATGAGTTTGGTGTAACCGACTCGCAGCGCTGAGTTATTTTGAATATGAGGCTGTGCCCTGAACCACCAGATTAGGGCATTAACCGCATTGACCAAAATTGCTAGCAGCCAGAACTGGTTGATCACAGTTTCTATAGAAAAGCTCATATCTCGGCTGCCGCTTGTTTCTCCAGAATACTTCAGCCTGATTAACTGGATTTACGGATATTGAAAATCTGAGACGCTAGGAATTTTTCTGGTGATGCGTGATGACGGTTCTTTTATAATCGAGCAATCCCCTCATATCGCTGTCCTGCATGACCAATCCCAATGTTCCATTGCTCAGGCACAAGTTCAGTTGACCTAGCTGATTGACACCGCAGAGCAGGGAACTCTTGAAATCGCCCGGCAAGGAAAACGGGCTGCGGTCATTCTGTCGGCTGACGAGTTTGATCACCTGCTGGTCACTAGGGGAAGCTTCGGCAAATCACTATTGCAGCGATTTTCACTGTCAATGATTTGATCTTGATTACAAACGACACTTCAGATTATGCAGACCTTCAAACTCTTGCACAACTGTAATCTAAATCGTTAGGAACCTTCCTCGTACCGCATCAAATCTCCGGGTTGGCATTTGAGGGCTTTGCAGAGGGCACTCAAGGTTGTTTCATCAATCCGCGTCAGCCGCCGCCGAGTTTTAAGCCTAGAGACAGAATGAGGATGTATTCCCATAGCTGCGGCCAGCTCCTTATTGCTGATGTTGCGTTCAGCCATTACAACTGCGAGTCTCCAGTGAATCACTGCTTTGATGCCCAGCTTCAGCGGCGTTTTGCATGGCAGATGTTATCACTTTCTACTCATGTCACGAGTTAAAACAAGCCGTTACAGTACTGAAATAACCCGTAGCGGTTGACAAGCCCTCTACAGCAGATGTAAATTGAGCCCAATCCAAAAACGGTTGCCCCTGCGTCTGGAAAACATCAGGGCAACCGTCCTTCACCGCTTGCACGGGAGATGCTTATGATAACGTCGAAAACTGAACCAGAAACCAGATCGGCAAAACTCGAAACAACCATTCCAGAGCTTCTACAGGCTCCAATCCCCGACGCGCCCTCCGGCAAGCAGCCGATTCGGATCTTGGTCTGTGGCCTGCCCAATGGCGTCAATCGCGTCGTGCATCAGCTGCACCTGCTGGGTTTTGCTGAAGCTAGCGAGTGGAGTCCGGCCTTGCCCTCTCCGATTGCCGGAGAAGTGATTCGGATTCTGGTGCGCTATCACATTGCTTGAGATAGAGTTTCGGCTGCGCTCAATCCCAGATTTTTGTGTGGCTTTTAGCTCAATTACCATGCGGCTAAACCCTACCAGCCTAAAGTTTGAATTATGCTATTGACTTAGAGTACACTCTAAGTTTTATGGTAAGAGACATGGACACGGAACTGTCAATCCAACAGGTTGCAGGAATCACTCAACTGAGTATGTACACTTTACGCTACTACGAACGAATTGGTCTGGTTGCTCCGATCGAAAGGGCTTCAAGCGGTCATCGTCGCTATTCCAGTCAAGACATTGCCTGGATTAATTTTTTGATTCGACTGCGGGCGACTGGAATGCCCATTCGAGAGATGCAGCAGTTTGCTGAGTTACGAAGACGAGGTGGTTGCACCCTGACTCAACGACGGCAACTGCTTGAAATCCATCAACAGCGGGTACATCAGCAGATTGACGAACTAACTCAGAACCTAAAGGTCATTCAAGAGAAAATTCAGCATTATCAAGAATTGGAGGGACAATATGACACGAGTTCACTTACAGAAAGCAGCCACTGACCGTTATCAACGAGGATGGCAAAAACTTGCAGAAGTGGATGGGTATGCTGGCGAACAGGTGATTGAAAGCTTAAAGGGAATTGCTCCTGATTTAGCACAATACATCATTGAATTTCCGTTTGGAGATATTTACTCACGCCCAGGACTAGATCTAAAATCTAGGGAAATCGCTACCGTTGCTGCACTGACGGCAATGGGCAATGCTCAACCGCAGCTCAAAGTCCATATTCACGGCGCATTAAATGTTGGTTGCACTCGCGAAGAAGTGGTAGAAGTGATCATTCAGATGGCAGTCTATGCTGGATTTCCGGCTGCTTTGAACGGAATTTTTGCTGCAAAAGAAGTTTTTGCAGAACGAGACGCGAAAGCAATGAGTTGAGTCAGGCAATAGATGAGGAAAAGAGATGAAAACTCGCACCCTTGGGGAAGGATTGAGCGTTTCAGCGCTGGGGCTTGGCTGTATGGGCATGAGTTCAGCGTATGAAAATCGAGATGAATCGGAAGCCGTTCAAACTATTTACCGCGCAATTGAGCTTGGCATTACTTTCTTTGACACAGCTGAGGTGTATAACGATAACGAACATCTGGTCGGGCGGGCAATTCGGAACTACCGCGATCGCGTTGTCATTGCAACGAAATTTGGCTTCAAAATCGACGAAAGCGGAGCGATTGCTGGCTTAGATAGCTCGCCTAAAAATGTTCGCCAAGTCTGTGATGCCTCGCTGCGGCGATTAGGAGTTGACTATATCGATCTGTTTTATCAGCACCGCGTCGATAAAACTGTCTCAATTGAAGAAACGGTTGCAGCGATGGCGGAACTCGTACAACAAGGAAAAGTTCGCTATCTTGGACTCTCGGAAGCAAGTCCGGAGACGATTCGTCGCGCCCACGCCGTTCATCCAATCACTGCGCTTCAGTCTGAATATTCGCTCTGGGAACGAGGAGTCGAAACTGAGATTCTGCCGACGTTGCAGGAATTGGGAATTGGTTTTGTTCCCTATTGTCCGCTGGGACGGGGGTTTTTAACGGGGCGAATCAAGCGGGCTGAAGCGTTTGAAAATGACTATCGCCGCCTCGATCCCCGATTTCAGGGAGATAACTTTGATCAAAATATGAAATTGGTTCAGCAAGTCCAAGAAATTGCTGAAGCGAGAGGGGCAACGGCTGGGCAAATTGTGCTAGCGTGGCTGCTCCACCAAGGTAGTGATATCGTTCCGATTCCTGGAACAAAACGAATTGCTTACCTTGAAGAGAATGCAAAGGCAAGTGAGATCGTTTTCAGCACTGAGGACCTAAATCGGTTGAGTAAGCTTGCTCCTGTAGGTCTCACGGCTGGCGAGCGCTACACTCAAGAACGAATGAATTGGCTTGATGCAAACTAAGACAAATAAAACACCCAGAGCAGAATAATTTAAATGATTAATCATCAACGCCACTGAAGTCAGCACTAGTGCAACGTCTAGATAGGCAATTTGCGAAAAAGAGCCAATCAAGATATTTTGAGGATTACCACTGATGGTTACGATTGAGCCAATGTTGGTTACTGTCGCCAGCGCTAGCAGGTAGGGAATCGGGTTAAGTTTCAGCATCAATGTTAGGCCAAGCGTCAGCGGTGCAAAGACAATAGATAACTCAACCGCCGCCGCGTAAAATTAAATAAACCGCCAGCAGCACCGCCGCCGCCGCCAGAGCCGTAGACCAAATCGGGTGATGGCTCAGCAGGCTGCGGCCTTTCTGCACCTGAATCTTATCCACGTCAATCCAGGGCGTTGCACCCCGCCGAAACCAGCCCGTCACCGTCACCGTCCGGCCAATCAGCGCGGTTGGACGCTGGGCTTGCGGCAACAGGTCGCTCAGCCAGCCCAGCTTGCTGGTGTAGTGCAGCCGAATCAGGCCGCTGGAGGTTTGCAGCATCAGGTCGCGGTAGAGCCAGTTTTGCAGGCTTGTCTGCCCCACCAGCTTGCCCTGCACCTGCACCGGCAGACTGTCAAGCGGCAGCCGATCCGGGTCGCTCAAGAGCTGCGGCAGATCAAAATCAACCAGATTGGCACGTTTAATATCCGGGTAAAAGGGATTGATCCGCACAAACAAACCAATGCCAAACCCCAGCAGACAGCAAGCCCAAAACACCGACTGCTCAGTAGCCAGCCAGGACAGCTCAAACCAGCGGAGCTGAGTCGCCAGCCGCCCCACCGCCCAGAGCAACAGCGACGAGAGCGCCCCAAACAAAACGCCAAAAACCGGCGCAGCCTGTAGCACCAGCCGATTTAGCTGCGGCTTAGGGCGGCTGGGCTGGCGCAACTCAACTTCAGGCGGCAAGCGCCACCGCTGCGCGTACTGCATCAGCAGCGCCAAGCGCTCGCCCAAGGGCGGATGGCTGTTGTTGAGCTGCAGCCAGCGACGGTACGGGCTGTGGCAGTCCCAGTCAAACAGCGCCGCATCGCCCTGATAGAGACTGCTGGGCAGCGCGCTATGAAAGCCCACCGGCGCCAGCAGCTCAAAGCCTTCCAGCAGCGGATCGGTTTGCTGCTGCATCTGCTGTGCTGTGCCTGAGGCAACTTTTAGCAAGGCGCGCGCCAGCCCGTTGGGGTTGCCCGTCAAGTCGCAGGCCAAGCGGTCGCTGTAATAGAGCCGCACCCGCGACAGCCACAGCCCCGGCAGTCGCAGCAGCCGAAACAGGCCGTATCCCGCCGAAGAAACGACCACGGCAAGTCCTCTAAAAACTGGATTTTTTTGTTGATCGCCCCAGTTGGCGACCTGCCAGTAAACCAGATAAGGAAGCTGAGCAATCAGAGTGATGGCTGAGAGCGTCCCAAAATCCCAGTAGCGAATATGCGCTAGCTCCACCGCAAACAGCGTCGCCGTCTCGTCTTCGTTGAGCTGATCCAACAGCCCCTGACTGACGGCAATCCGGGCGCGGCGCGGCAAATAGCCATAGCTGAAAATCATCGGCGCGGCGGTGGGCAAGAGTCCCAGCTCAGGCAGAGGCAGGCGCTGCTGATTGCAGAACCGCCGCAGCAGGCGCAGGCTTTCTGGACTGCTCTCAAGCTGCGAGTTAAGCGGCTGCAAGCCGTAAGCCTGTCGCAAGATCAGATGCAGCAGCCAGGGTGAAGCTGCGGCCAGCCCTAGCAAGAGCAGCAGCAGCGGCAGGCCAATTTCTACCGGCAGAATCAAACGCGGCGTGTTGATTAAGTTGCTGACCGCAATTGAAAACTCGTTCCACAGCCCAAACGCCCAGCTCAGCAGCGTTTTGCTCATCCAGAACAGCAGCACCAGCGAGCCTGCCTGCAGCGCCCAGAGGCCAGAGGCATCAACTTTGCCCAGCGAGTTCCATTTTTGAGTCCGAATGGCAGCGGCGGGCGAGCGGGGCAGTAGCGCAGTTTCTGCGGCGGGTTGAGTGGTAGGGCGAGTTTTAGTGGATGGCGGTGGGGGGGAGGGCTGGAGGCTGGAGGCGGAGGGCGGCTCGGGGAGCGGCACAAAGCCGGTTACGTCGTCAGAGCTGGGCGGCGGGTCGGAGGTGTCCAGATTGGGGGCGGTCGAGTCGGGGGCGGTCAGCTCGGCGAGAGTCTGCTCTGCCCAATGCCGGACTTGCGGGTTGGAGTGATCGCAGAGGGGCTGGGCGAGAAGGGCGGCGGCCTGCACCTGCTTCGTGCGGGCGTAGGCTTTAATCAGCCCCATTTGGGCTTTTAAGCGGGTGGCGGCATCCAGGCTGGCTTCGCAGTCGCTCAGTTCGGCAATGGCTTTGGGATAGTCTCGCTGTTTGAGGGCGGTGAGGCCCGCATGCAGCGAGATCTGTAGCTTGGCTTCGTGCTGGGCGTGAGCCAGATCCAGCGAGGCTGATGCACTCAACGAGTCAGAAAAGTCAGTCATGCTGCTGCACCGCAGAGGATAGGATTTTACTGGGAGTAGGATGCCCTCACCCGCCTATTTTATAGAAGGTTCTGTAAAACCCGCGAATTTGCTGCCCAGAGACTCAGCGAGCTAGATTCCGCCCTAAAGCTCATTCTGGGAGATGACTACCGCACTAAATGCGCTAAATGCTCTGAATTCGTCGTGCTCATCTGGCGCTGCTGCCGCCTAGGGCTCAGGCGTGAGCGCTAGCGGCCTGCAGTTCGGGAGCCCGCCCGCCGCACCAGCACCACCTGATCGCCATAGTTCAGCAGCTTATCAATCGTTGCCAGCTGATTTTGCCAGGTGCGGATGCGATAGTCAGCGTTCAAAGTTGGCAGCTCGATCCAGCTCTTGAACTGCCCTTGAAAGCTCGTTAACAGCGCTGCAGCCTGACGCAGATTAGCTTCAGAAGGTGATTGAGCCAGCGTCTGGAGCGCCTGATCTAGCTCGGCTGTTTTGCTCTGCCAGGTTTGAGCCTGCGAGCCTCGCAGCTGCATCTCACCCTGGTCAATCAGCCAGCTCCACTGCTGCATCAGCAGCCCATAGCGGCCAGCGGCAGTGGCAAACGGATCGCGGTAGGGAATGGGATCAGCCGCAGCGCTCCCCTGCATCTGTTGAAAAATCTGCTGTAGCTGTCCATCCAGATTCTCGGCTGCAAACAGCGCAAACCCACCTGAGGGCGAATCGCGCAGGGCCTGCACCTGATCGACCACCGTGGCATCCGACAGGTTGAGCAGGCGAATGCCGGGTAAGACCAAGGCCGCTCCCAGATTTGCCTGCTCTGAAAGCCAGGGACTGGTGAGCCGCTGCAGGCTGTTGGTATCGCCCGCGTAGCTCATCAGCACAATCATATCCAGATCGCCCTGCTGCGCCCAGCGCTCCCAGTTCTGCTGAATTTCGCTGAGACGGCGGCGTTCAGGCAGGGCAAACACAGCCGCTGAGAGAATTAAATCCGGCCTGAGCTGGTGCAGGCGCTCAGAAGTCTCCGCTACAAATGAGCTGACCTGCTCAGTCCGAAAGGCTGTCCACTGCTGCCAGAGCTGCTGCTGGGCTGGGCTGGTCGGCGAGAGCGTGATCGGGTCAACCCCAGTCTGCTGCTGAAACTGCTGCCTTGCAGCGGTGCCATAGCCGTAGGTATGGCCGCCAGCTCGCGGATCTTGGAACGGGTAGCGGATATAGTCTAGCTGCAAGCCATCTACGTCATAGCGGCTGACAATTTCCTCGTACAGGCTGAGCAGATATTGCCGCACCTGCGGGTTGGCTGGGTCTAGAAATGGCTTGGTCTGTCCCGGCGGAATCAGCGAACCCCGGCTGTCGAAATTGGCCCAGTCGGGATGAGCCGCTAAAACTGGCCCTGGATAGCTGGCCGGCTGATTCAAAATCAGGTTGTGCGTCTGGTTGCCTGCCGCAAACGTCCAGACCCAGGCATGGAGCTCCATCTGGCGCTGATGGGCCAAATCGACCGCCTCAGCCAGCGGATCCCAGCCGCGCGTCAGCGGGTTTTGGGCCGGCGCAACCTGGCTGGGATAGATCGGGTAGCCAGCGTTCACCGTTTCAAAAAACACGGTGTTAATGCCTGCAGCGGCCAGCCGATCAAATAGCTGCGCCAGCCCCTGTCGCGAACCCGCCTGCACAATCGTGCCGCGATCCAGCCAGATGGCGCGGACTTCCGGCTGAGACAGCGGCCGATCGAGCGGAAAGTTGTTCCACAATAGCTGGCGGGTTGCCAACCACTGCTGCCGCGCCTGCGGGTAGTTATGCTGGCTCATGGCCGCCGCAAAGCTGCTGTAGCCCTGCCGTGCTTCGGTCAAAACCGCGTCGTTGAGGGTAGCCTCAGCCGGGTTGATAGCGCGAATTGGGATGACCTGTCCAGCAGCGCCAGCAGAAGATCGGGCCTGCGACCCGTCCCGCGAACTTGCCAGAATTACAGCGCTCTCATAGCGGCCAATCAGGTTTTCTAGCTCCTGCTGCATGAGGCCAGCTTCATACAGCGTCATGCGAGGGCTATGCAAGTCCAGATCTGCCGGCGTGATCTGCTCTGCTGGATCTTGACTCACGCTGCTAGTTTGAGCTGAGGGCAGCGACTGCACAGGTCTTGTCGGTAGCGCGGGCCAACTCAGAGGCCGACTCAGGGGCTGAGGCAGATCGGCTGCGGGCTCAGTCACTGGCTGAGTCACTGGCTGAGTCACTGGCTGAGCTGCGGGCTGCGGTGTCGCTGGTGAATCTAAAGTGGCAACTGGTGCAGTCGCCCTAGATCTCGCTGTCCGACTGACTGGTGCTGCCAGCAGGGGCGGCAGGTTGCCGAACCGACTCACCGCAGCCCGCAGCCAGCTTTGATCAAAGTCGCTCAGGCTGGCTGTCTCATCTCCCCAGCGCCAGCCCAAAAAAGTGGTTTTTTGCGTCACCACCACCGCAGCGCTAGCTCCATCGCTGGAGGGCTCAGTCTGATTCCAGACCGCTACGAGCTGACTGGCCAAACTGGTAGGCACCAGCAGGCCGCCAATCGCCGTACTGCCTGCATCGGCCCCACGCGCCCAGCGCTGACTTGCCAGCTGTAGCGGCAGCACCGACTGAGGCTGCGATTGATCAGCCGCCCAGTAAGCTCCGAGCAGCGACCGCAGCGCGTTCTGTACTCCCGCCGAAGACTGACTGCCCACCGCACCGCTGACAATCAGGCCACCGCCGCGATTCAGCCAGGCCTGCAGCCCCAAAAGCTGCTCTGCAGAAATGCTTTCTAGATTTGGCAAGAACAGCACCGTCACCTCGCCAAAGTCAGCGGCAGGCAGAACGTCGCGCCAGTCAATCACGTAGTAGGGCAGGCCGCTGGCATCTAGTCGATCGATGATCGTTTGCCACTGATGCGCGTTCTCCTGGCTTTTGACCACGCCCACAACCGGGATCTGCTGAGCCTGAGCAAGCTGGAGATTGGGTGAACTTGGGTCGATTGCGCTGGCGGGTGCAGTAGCAGGTAAGACAAGCAGGGTTCCTAGCAGCAGGCTGGAAATGGAAAGGGTCAGTGGGCGGAGGGAATTCACAATAAAACCTAGACTGTAGGGCTGGACATGAAGCAAGGCGAGATTCAGGGGCTGAGTCTCGTCAAAATCAGGTTGCCCATCAGACTTGAACCTTCAACAGAGTATCGCAACATTCAGCTCCCCGTGCCGGCTCTCAGGGGAGAAGAGCATTGGTTTTTCAAAAATTTGTCAGCTCTTCACATTTGCAGGTTCAGCTGGTTTTACTTCACAAAAAATTCATCCAAAAATCTCGTCTCAAGCTGAACGATGCGGCGAAGCTGGAGAATTTGCAGCTCTGCTAGCTCAAGGCTGCCCGCTCGACCACCATGAGCTCTGGGCTAAAGGGCTCATGTTCCACTACGAACACATTTGAGTACAGGTTGGCTATCACCTGCTTGCCTTGCTGGGTTAGCTCTAGATATTTCAGCGCATCCTTGACGTAGGGATAAACGCCGTTCCAGTAGAATTTGGGATAGTTTTTACGCAGGTCGCCAGGATGCCGATAGCCTAAGATATCGCTGACGCCAGTTTCTTTGAATTCGTAAAACAGGGCGCTAATTTTCTTGAGATAGCGCGGATCGCTGAGCTGACCAATCAGATCTGAAGCGCGAATCAGGCCAGGATAGTGAGTGGTATCTTGGTGATCTTCTTTGTTGGGCACCGGGAAACGGGTGAGCTCAATGTTCACTTTGATCCGCTCAGAGTCAATCAGATGATGCCCGCCAAACCGCTCATCGACAAATAGCTTGGCCCGATCAACGTGATAGGGCGTCAGGCTGGCGTCCGTGGAGCTGGCGTCCAGATGCACCATGTCCTGGCCCTGCCCTGTGGCATACCAGCCCTCACGGTCATCTTTACAAACGCCCTTCACATAGCCAATATCATGGCAGACCAGCGAAATAATAAAATGCAGCCAGTCTTCGCAGGAAACGCCACCCTCACGGATATGCCGTCCGCGCAGCAGCTCCTGTCCAACCAGCGTCACTAAAATCGTATGCTCTACGTTGTGGTAGAGGGCATCGCTGTTGGCAATATTTTCCAGCGCCATTGACCCGACCCAGCCAATAATGTCTTCATAGTCATGTTTCCAGGCTCCGTAGGTGCGACGGTAGCCCTGCTTGAGCTTCTCTACAAAGTCATCAATCAGCAGTTCGGTGGCGTTAAACATTCTGGTGTCTCGCTTGTTGCAGAAGATTCAGGATTGAGAGCAGGGGTGAGCAAAATTTGAGCTGGGCTCGCAGCTCTGTTGCAGTTAAAATGCCCAAGCCGCTAGCCTTAATTTTGCTACTGCCCTAGTTTTGGCCCTAGTTTTGAAAATGACTTGCATGAACTAGCTCAGACCTAGATCCTAGCGAGTTTGACCAGATTTGGCCTCCGCGAATCTCGCAGAAATGCGCTATGCTTGGATGCACAAGAGCTGTGGGTGTAATGCGGGTGTAATTCAGTGGTAGAATGTCAGCTTCCCAAGCTGAACGTCGTGGGTTCGAGTCCCATCACCCGCTTAAAAAATCGGCTGGCCTCAGAAATATCCTGAAATATCCTGTGAGAAGCTAGGCAGATGAGCTCTCATTACGCTCAGTCCACAGCCTCGCTCCACAGCCGCTCTAGCTGATAGCGCCAGGCAGCCAAAACCTCGCTGCGCGACTGGGAGCCAGAATTGAGGTCGCCCATGACTCCCTCTTCATAGAACCGCTCCAGCGTCTGCATTGTGGCTTCTAGCGACTGTCCCTGCAGCTTGGCAGCCTGCACGATCTGGCGAATTTGAGTTTCGGCCAGCTTGTTGAAGCAGTCATTGAGACCCCGCTGGTGCAGCTCAATCAGGCGCAAGATGGCCTGCTGAAAATCCTCGGCTTCCAGGCTGGCGGAGCGATGCTGAAATATGCCCCAAAGCAGACCTTGAAACAGGGCGTAGCGCAGCTCTTGGGTTTCGTCAAAATTGGCTTCTAGCAGCTGCTGAAAAAACGGCGCGGCTTCTTGGGCCGGAGCAATGGTCACCAGCGCCCGTAGCCAGGACTGATCTTCTGACAGCAGCACCAGCAGACGAAACGCCTCGCCTTCGACCTGCCAAGACTCTGGTTCGTTCACCTGCACAGCGTTCTCAAACAGCGCCGTGAGCGAGGTGGTGATCTCAGATGGGGTCATAGGGTAACCCGGATTTTATAAGCGCCTCTACAGGTTGTACCACGATGCAGGCGCTCTAGCTGGGATAGATTCAGCAATTTGCGGGCATTCTACAGATGACTTCAAAATATGATTGCAAATTCTTCTCTATCGGTGCCGCTCACTCATGGACAAACAGATAGTTGGAATGATCTCGTCCTACAGCGGGCTTTCGCAAGCAGACTGGCTCTGGAAGCAAACCCCTGAACCCTTTGGCGTCTGGAAAAACATCCAGATTCTGAAGAACGCGCCGCATCCTGACTGGCTGCTGATGTATCAGTATGATTTTCAGCCTCATCTGCCGCAGTCTGCCTGGGCTCGGCTGCGGCAGAAGCTGGGGACTCAGGCTAACCTGACTGGGCCAACTGCTGCCGAACTGCGGGGCATTCCTCAACATCGAGCTATCTACCTGCTGCGCGAACCACCGCTGCCAGAAATTCAGCAGAAAAATCAGCAGAACTATGAGGCTGCTCAGCCAATCTGCGGCTATATTTCTGGCCCTGATGACGCTGCGCCTACCCCGGACTATATGCCTGCCATCTGGTATGTTTCCAACTCGTTTGAGCAGCTAGATCAAGGCCAGATTCCTGATAAAGTCAAGCCCTGTAGCTGGATTACCTCCGGCATCAGCCGTACTGCAAACCATCGGCAGCGGCTAGCCTTCCTGCAGCGGCTGCAAGATGAGCCGGTTGCGCTAGATCTATTTGGGCGCGGACTGCCGCCCCTGACGCGAGCAGTGGGCGAACTGGAAAACAAATGGCACGGCATGGCTCCCTACTACTACAACCTGGCGATTGAGAACTACGCCGATAACGATTGGTATGCCAGCGAAAAGCTTTGGGATGCGCTGCTTTGCTGGTGTTTGCCGATCTATTACGGCGGTGCAGCGGCTGATCGACTGCTGCCGCCCGGAAGCTTCTTGAGACTGCCCAGCCTGGACGAAAAAGGCATTGCCTATATCCGCGAGATTACGGCTACGCCTGACGCCTGGTATGCCGCCAAAGCAGCAATTGCCGAAGCGCGACAGATTATTTTGCGCAAGCTCAATCTGCTCAACTGGCTCTCTGAATTTGTCGAGAATGCCGAGAGCCTGTCAGCCTAACTACGCCACTATGAACGGAATCTGTACACTTGCTAACGACCAGGTTTACGATCAGCTGATTGCCCTGCTCAACAGCATCGAGAGTCGATATGGGCCGTCTATGCCGGTCTGCATCTATCCCTATGATCGGCAAACTCAGCGAATTGCAGCGGCCATCCAGCAGCGCCCCCAAGTCCAGCTTTACGATGACGCTGATTCTATAGCGCGCTGGGATCAGTTTGCTCGGCAGGTCTGGGATCTCCATCCTACGGCCCGTCAGCGCTGGGGCATTCCCCCTAACGACTACCATCGTGTCGGCACGCATCGCCGATTCTGTGCCTTTGATGGGCCGTTTGAGCGGTTTCTGTATATGGATGCCGATACGCTGCTGCTCGATGCCGTCGATGTGGTTTTTGCCGAACTCAATCAGCATGACTGGGTTGTATACGACTTTCAGCATAAAGATTTGAGCCATGTCTATGAGATTGATTTAACTAATCTTGCTCAGCCTCAGGTCTTTGGTCTAGCTCGACTCCAGACCGAAATTTTCTGCTCTGGATTCTATGCCGCCAAGCGCGGTTTATTTGATGCTCAAGCGAGAGCCCACCTGCTGACCTGCTTACAAGCTGGCGAGGCTGAACTGCTCTACCCAATGGCCCCCGACCAGACAGTTTTAAACTACATGGTGATGAGGTCGGAGCTGACCAGCCTCAATCTAGCGCTGAGCTTGCCGGCGTCAGAGCGCACAGGTAACTCTGTCACCTCGCCGCATTTTGAGCAGCGCGATCATCTGCTCTATGACCGAGGCAAGCGCCTGATGTATCTGCACTATATTGGTCTATCGAGCCAGCTATTCAGCCGCCTCTGCGCCGGAGAAAATCTGGATTTCCCCTACCGCGATGTTTTCCTGCACTACCGCTATCTCAACCAGCCACAGCCCGTTTTGCGGGGTGCGCGTCAGCCATATAATGCCGCCCCTAGCTTCCGGCAGCGTTTGGTCAAGAAGCTGGCCAAGCTCAATTCGCTCTAGTTTTACAACAGTCTTACAACATTAGGAGAACAATCTTCATGCGCGGAATTTATATTACTGCTAACGATCGCGTGATTGATCAAGCTATAGCTCTACTAAAGAGCATTCGCGCCTACGATACCGAAACGCCGGTCATTTTGATTCCATACGATGACTCATACCAAGCTGTCGCCGCCGCTTTGTCAGCTTATAGCGTCACCCTCTATGCCGATCTGAAGTTCATTGAGCGGCTCTCCTGCCGCCTGCAGCAGACCTTTGGCGAGCAGTTTTTTGCTCGTCCCAACCAGTTTCGCAAACAGGCCTGCTGGTTTGGCCCCTTTGATCAGTTTCTCTACCTAGATACCGACATTGTGGTGTTTGAGCCGATTATCCAGACGCTGGACTATCTGGCCGACTATGACTTTATCTGCGCTGACTACCAGCATGCAGGCGGCATCAGCAACGTGTTTAGCCCTGAGGTGATCAGCTCAGGCGTATTCAGCGAGGCTGACTGTCAGGAGATTTTTAACTGCGGCTTTTGGGGCGCAAACAAAGGGCTGATTTCTGAAGCTGATCTCTATCAGGTGTTTCGCGAATGCGCTGCCCATCCAGAATATTTTGACTTCTCGCAGAAAACCTCTGACCAGCCGATTATTAACTACATGGTGCTGAAGCGCATTGCCAAGCGGCTGAATCTGGTGCGGCGACCTGAAGGCGCTCCCGGCAGCTGGGCTGGCAGCCCGCAGTTTCGGCGCGAGGGCGATATTTTAGTTGACCCAACCCACAACCAGCCGCTGCAATATCTGCACTGGGCCGGCTTTCGGATTCAGCCCGGATGCCCTTACTGGGAGATTTGGGAGCATTACCGCTACTTGGGCGAAGAGAAGCCTGTCGCCGTCATTCCTGCCGCAGTACCCCAAAAACCAATCTGGCAGCGGGCATTAGCTAAGCTCACTCGCTAGGGCGTATAGTCTCGCTAGGGCGTATAGTTCAGCATAGTCAGCAAACCCTGCTGGCCCAGCAGAATCTCGCGCAGAAAGCTAAAAATCCCCACCCAGATGATCGGCGTGATATCTACGCCACCGAACGGTGGCACGAGCTGGCGGAGCGGAGCCAAAAAGGGCTCGGTTGGCAGCACAACCAAGCTGAACGGAAATTTGCTGCCGTCTGCCTGAGGATACCAGGTGAGGACAATCCGAAAGATGAACAGGAAGATCAAGATCCCCAGCAGAGGGCCTAGAATCCAGCTAGCGAGCGTGGTGGCGGTCATGGCGGCAGATTACCTGTAGTTTTACCTGTAGTTTTCCTGTAGCTGAGCGGCTGACCCCATTTTATCAAGAAGCTCCAGTAAGTTATAGAGCAGCTCAGGTTTATCGCTCAGGTGGGGCGCTTTCCGGCAGGTTTTTTGGCAGGCTTTTGGGGACGGCGCTGGGTTCTTGAGCCTCGGCCATCTCCAGCGCTTTGGTAAAGCTCGCCGAGCGAATCAGGGCCAGCTGAGGCGGATAGGCAATGCCCAGCTTCAGAGCGCTGACAAACTGGTTCAGGGCTGAGTCAATCGCGCCGCCTGCATCCATCACCACCCAGCCGCTGGGCGTCTGCTTGCGGAATTCAAAATGCAGGTGCGGCCCGGTCGAGAGTCCAGTACTGCCAACGCGCCCAATTACCTCTCCTTGCTTCACCGTCTCACCCGGCTTGACAAAAATCTCAGACATATGGCCATAGAGGGTTTCTTCGCTGCCGTTCTGGTGCTGCAGCACAACCGTGAGACCATAGCCACCCATGAAGTCAGCTACGGCCACTTTTCCGGCGAATGCGGCCAAGACCGGCGTTCCTTCGGGGGCGCCCAAGTCAGTGCCGGTATGGAACCGACTTTCGCCCATCACAGGATGAACGCGCCAGCCGAAAGCGGAGGTGATGGCTGCCGGAATGGAGAGCGGGAACAGGAAGTTGATTGCCGCACTGCTGATCTTGGCGGCGGGTCGCAGGGTCAAATTGTAGAAATCTTTGCCCGAAGGCGTGACTCGCCCGCCGTAGACGACGCCCAGACTCATCTCGCCGCTGCCCCCGCCGTCAGCGGCCGCATTCCAGCTTGGAGCTGCTCCGCTGCTGCCGCAGATACTGCTGGGCGCAGCTTGGCCGGGCTGCACCACGGTTTCACAGCCGGTGGAGCGCTCAGACAGCACAACGCTGGGGTTGTCGGTGGCGCCCAGCGAATAGGGCGTTGAGTCGATGAAGCGGTTGGTGGCAGATTGTTCAAGGCTAGACTGACCAAGGCTAGACCCAAAGCTAGACTGCGCCTGCTCAACCAGGTTGGGGCTAATCAACGGCGGATTAGCGGGACTGGCTTCGGTTTGGCCGGGACTCGATAGCTCTAAATCAACTGATTTGGGCGGAGCAGGCGGCGCGACTGATTCGAGCGGAGGCGCTTCGGCAGGCTGCGGCTCCACAGCCGGCGCGACTGGAGCCAGCAAATCTTGAGCGCTGGGCACCGCTTCAGAGGGAGCCTGAGCCAGCGCCGGGAGTGCAATCAGCCACAGCCCGCTTACCCAGAGCAGGTGAGGCAGCGGCCAACGATTTTGCCAGCGATTTTGAGGAGAGAGTTTCTTCAAGCGAGTCATTCCTGCATCGATACTAAAGATTAGAGCTGATGCGGTAGGGCCAACGAGGGTTAAACCCTGTGAGGATAAAAATACAGCGGTGACAAAAACACAACGCTCACAAAAATATCACATTCTTGACGAAAGGCGATTTAGTCAGTTCCAAACTTTCAAATCCAAACTTTCAAACTTCAGATCAACTCCCGATTCAGGTTCTAGCTGCCACTTTCTGGACTGATCATCCGGTTGCTCAACTGAGAAACTCTGCGGAAATTGACCCAGAGTGACTGGGGCAGCTTTTTAAAGTTTTGATGAGGGAGGGACACAAACTTGAAGTTTTGCGATGAACTAGAAGCTGAGGCTCTGTTCACCCTGTTTGTTCTATGCCTTTCTCTGTTGTTCCTCTGCTGCATCGGCTTGGGCTGTTCTTGTTGCTTGCCGCCAATATGGCCGCCTCAGATCAGCAAGACTATGCTGTTGAAGCCCAGCCCCCTAGAGTGCTGTCTTCTGCATTGGCGACCTCTCAAGTAGCGACGGAATTAGCGACGGGTCAGTTAGCTCAAGCTATGATACCTGTTGGGGCAAAGTTAGTTCCGCTAACTCCAGTCAATCTGACGCCGAGGAATTCAGCGCAGATCTATCTAGCAGAGATGTCAACGGTCGATCAGTCACTGCTAGATGCGGTGACAGCAGGCCGTTTGGCTGATGTCAGAGTGGCGTTGGAGCAAGGCGCAGACCCCAACGCGGGCAATCTCTACAGCGGCTATGCTCTGGCTAGTGCGGCGACGCTGGGCTACACCGACATTGTGCAGCTCTTGCTAGAGCGAGGTGCGGCTGTCGATTTTGTCTCAGAGGACGGTTTTCGGCCTGTGATTGAGGCAATTGCCGCCGGTCAAACCGACATTGTGCAGCTCTTGCTGAAGCGAGGCGCAGATCCAAATCGGATGGCCTCCGGTCTGACGCCGTTAGAATTTGCGATCCAGGCCAACAATCCGGCGATAGTGAAGCTGCTGCTGCAGTCTGGCGCGCAGGTCAAGCCTGCAGATGGCCGCAATCTGCTGACGGTGGCTCAGCAGCAGGGCAACGCCGAAATTATTCAGCTGATCCAGCAGGCTCAGCCCTGAGATCTCAAACCAGGCTGAACTCGCGCCGATGCATGCTCCAGCCGACTGGATTAGCCCTCTGTGCTCTGCACCAGCGACTTCTCGCCCGCAAAAATCTGCTGGACGCGCTCTAGCTCCAGATCACAGAGATAGTCTACCGCCCAGTTCGCCAGCCGCTGCATCATGTGAAACGGGTAGGAATTGGCGACTCCCACCACCTGCATACCAGCTGCCTTGGCCGCAGCAATTCCGGCAAAGCTATCTTCAATCACCAGACAGTCGGCAGGCTGAAGCTGTAAAGACGGGTCATGCTGATTCAGCCGCTCCAAGGCCAGCAAATAGCCATCGGGGGCCGGCTTGCTCTGCTGTATCTCGTCGCCGGCCACAATTGCTGTAAAACATTCGGTCAGCGCTAGCCGCTGCAGCACCAGCTCAATTTCGCTGCGGACTGCGCCGCTGACCACCGCCATGACGATCTGGGCTGCCCTGAGCTGGAAAATCAAGTCATCCAGGCCAGCATAGCTCGGCAGTTGCTCAATGGCCGCAATCTGCTGCAAATAGGCCTGTGACTTTTTGGCAACCAGCTTATCTAAATATTCGTCGGTGACAACCCGGCCTCGGCGAGCCAGCAGATCTCGGAGGCAAGCCCGGTCGCTGCGTCCTAGACAAAGCTCGCGAAACTCGCTGGGGTTGGGGCGCAGGTTTTCTTCAATCAGGATCTGCTCCAATAGCTTGCTGTGCAGCGGCTCGTCGTTGATGATTACCCCGTTGAAGTCAAACAAAACCGCTTTGAGCACCATAGATATCCGGTTGGCCTGTGCGAAGGAGTTAGCCAGGGTAAGGCTCTGCGAACATGATCATTGTAGGCAGAATTTTAGATAGATTTGCGAGCAAAATTGAGCTGCTGTTCCCCCAAGGTCTGCTGCAGAGCGGCCTAGAGATACTTGTTGAGCAGCAGCTGCAGCTTGGCTTTTGTTGCTGCCGGAGCCTGATCCAGCGGCGTGATAATTGCATACTTTAACGCTGAATGCGCTTCCGACTGAGGCGGCTGCGCCACGAGCCGCCGCACGGTTTCCTGCACGACGCGCTGGGCGTTGACGGCATTTTTGGTCAGGTTCTGGACGATCATCTCTACCGTGACGCTATCGTGATCCGGGTGCCAGCAGTCGTAGTCTGTCACCAGCGACAGCGAGGCATAGGCGATTTCAGCTTCGCGAGCCAGCTTTGCTTCCGTCAGGTTGGTCATGCCAATCACCGTCGCGCCCCAGCTGCGGTAGAGCTGCGATTCGGCTTTGGTGGAAAAGGCGGGGCCTTCCATGCAGATATAGGCACCGCCCCGGTGCAGCCTGATATCCGGCAGATTCAGGCTTTCAATCGCATCGCCCAAAACAGCCGCTAGATTAGGGCAAACTGGATCGCCAAAGGTAATGTGAGCCACCAAGCCTTCGCCAAAAAACGTAGCCGCGCGGTCTTTGGTGCGGTCAATGAACTGATCGGGGATCACCATATCGAGCGGTCGCGCCTCGGCCTTGAGCGAGCCCACCGCCGAAGCCGACAGCAGATATTCGACGCCCAGACTCTTCATCGCGTAGATATTGGCGCGGTAGGGCACTTCGTTGGGCAGCAGGCTGTGATGGCGGCCATGGCGAGCCAAGAAAGCGATGCGGCTGCCCTCCAGACTGCCCAAAATCAGCTTGTCAGAAGGCGAACCAAACGGCGTGTCGATTTGCAGCTCCTCTATATCCTGGAGGGCATCCATTTTGTACAGGCCGCTGCCGCCCATCACTCCAATTTTGACGCCCGATTCGACCTCTGGCATGACTCATCTCTCGCTGAAGCTTGCGAGGTCATTCTATCAGGTCGGCTCGGCCCGCAGCAGCCAAAATCCGCTGTAGGTCATGCCAGAATCATCGGGCTGCACCAGCAGAAAATGCAGGCCAAGCGCCGCCTGCTGCCGACTCTGGAAGCTGCGGCCCGCATCGCTCACTTCTGGATCGCTAAAGGTGGTTAGCACCCAGCGATCCACCAGTCCGGCTTCGAGGATCAGGCCGTCTGGCTCGCCGGCCATGGCGCTGAGCGCGTAGGGCTTGGTCTGCTGCAGCCAGCGCGTCAGGGTCATGGCCCGCCGTCCGGCCTCAATAATCACGCCGGGAATGGGCAGGTCAGAGGGCAGCTTCAGGGCCAGCGGCGACCGCGAGGCCGGCATTTCTAGGACAGGAATGGGGCGATTCTGAAAGGCTGGAATCAGCTCACTCGCAGGCAGGGCGGCGAACTGCCAGCGCTCGCCCCAGAGGTTTTCGGGTAGGGGCAAGGGCGGCGGCTGATCGAGGGCGGTCGGGCTATAAGGCTGGCCGAGCGGGGGCAGGCTGTAGTTGGGCAGCGCGGGATATTGGGCAGCGCGCTCTTGCAAAATCTGCTTCAGCTCAGGCAGATCGCGGTTCGGCTCGACGGTGATCTGGAGCGGCAGGCAGGCAGTTTCTAGCAAACTGAGGCACTGAGGCCGAAAGATCTGGATCTGCTGGGGCAGCCCACCTGCTTCTGCCGCAAAGACCTGCAGGGCTTGGGTGAGCCAATCCGCGCTGACTTCCGACTGCGGACAGTAGGCTTGGGCCGCGAAAGCGGGGCTGTCGTCCGGCTCGCAGGCGACCAGTTCCCACACCGGATGGCCCTCAGCATCTTGCAGCGGACGGCGATAGAAATCAACCTGCCAAATTTTCATCTCACGCTGGGGTTGCCTTGCTTCTCTAGGCTACCAGGTTAAACTAGCGAGCTGGGTCGTCAGGGTTCCCTGAGGCTGGGTGCTAGCGATGCCTTTCTATGGCGTAATAAGATAAGATCTGAGGTTTGTCAACTGTTTTAACTTGTTTTAACTGCAATGGCAGCTACGGCTCTGAATAGCTATAGCAATATGAAGCAATATGACGCTAGCAACTTCAGCCGATTTCTACAATTTTCACCTTACTTGACTGATTATGAGTACAGATGCAATTCGTTTTCTAATGTGCCCGCCCGATCACTATGACGTAGACTATGTGATTAACCCCTGGATGGAGGGTAACGTTCACAAGTCTTCTCGCGAGCGAGCGGCTGAGCAATGGCAGGGACTCTTTCACCTGATCAAAGACCATGCGATTGTCGATCTGGTGAAGCCAGAGCTGGGCGTGCCCGACATGGTATTCACGGCCAATGCCGGACTGCTGCTGGACAATACCGTAGTGCTGAGCCGGTTCTATCACAAAGAGCGGCAGGGTGAGGAGCCGTTTTTCCAAGCCTGGTTTGAGCAGAACGGCTTCACGGTGCATGTCTTGCCCAAAGATCTGCCGTTTGAGGGAGCTGGAGATGCGCTGCTAGATCGCGAAGGGCGCTGGCTCTGGGCGGGCTATGGCTTTCGCTCGGAGCTAGACTCGCATCCCTATCTGGCTAAATGGCTGGATATCGAAGTGCTGTCGCTGCGGCTGATGGACGAGCGGTTTTATCACCTGGATACCTGCTTTTGCCCGCTGCTGGACGGCTATTTGCTCTACTATCCGCCCGCCTTTGACGCTTACTCCAACCGCCTGATCGAGATGCGCGTGCCGGAGCAAAAGCGGATCGCCGTGGGGGAAGTCGATGCGGCGAACTTTGCCTGCAATGCGGTGAATATTAACCAGATTATTATTATGAATCAGGCCAGCGATGACCTGAAGCAGCGTCTGGGCGCCGCCGGATTCCAGGTGCTAGAAACGCCTTTGACTGAGTTTCTCAAAGCGGGCGGGGCTGCCAAATGCCTGACGCTCCGCACCACTGAGCCGATCCAGCCTCTGCATAGCGCCGCCGCCACCGTTGAGAGCCGCACCATTCAAATGGCCGGACATCTGCTCGATTCGGGCCTGATCAACCGGGCGCTGGATATTATCACCGAGGGCGGCGGCAGCTTCCAGGTGCTCAACTTCAGTTTGGGCGAGCAGAAGCAAAGCACCTCCAACGCCGAGATCCGCGTGACTGCTCCCTCGCACAGCGTCATGGAAGAAATCATGGTGCAGCTGATCGATCTAGGAGCCGTGCCGCGTCCGCAAGAAGTTTGCGACAATCCGCTGGCCGAAGTGCTGCAGGACGGCGTAGCGCCAGATGATTTTTACGTCACCACGATCTATCCGACCGAGGTGCGGGTCAACTGCGAGTGGGTGCGGGTGCAGAATCAGCGGATGGATGGCGCGATTGTGGTGGCACATTCTCCTAGCGGCGCGACTGCCGAATGCCGGCTGCTGCGCGACCTGAAGCAGGGCGAAAAAATTATTGTCGGCGTTGAGGGGATTCGCACCGTCCGCAAAGCTGAGTCGCGCGATCTGCGGGCTGCTGACAAGGAGTTTAGCTTCATGGGGTCAGGCGTTTCGAGCGAGCGCCGGGTGGAGCTGCTAGTCGAGCAGATTGCCTGGGAGCTGCGCCAAATCCGCGACCGGGGCGGCAAGGTGGTCGTGGTGGGCGGCCCGGTGGTGATCCACACAGGCGGGGCCGATCACTTGGCGCAGCTAATCCGAGATGGCTATGTGCAGGCGCTGCTGGGCGGCAATGCGATTGCGGTGCATGACATTGAGCAGTCGATGATGGGCACCTCGCTGGGGATGGATATGAAGCGGGGCATCTCGGTGCGAGGCGGGCATCGGCATCATCTCAAGGCGATCAACAGCGTGCGGCGAGCCGGTAGCATTGCCCAAGCCGTTGAGCAGGGCATGATTACCAGCGGCGTGTTTTACGAATGCGTCAGGCATAGCGTTCCTTTTTCGCTGGCTGGCTCCATCCGAGACGACGGCCCCCTGCCCGACACCAAAATGGATCTATTGGAGGCGCAGGCTGACTATGCGCGGCTGATTGAAGGCGCGGATATGATTCTGATGCTGTCCTCAATGCTGCATTCCATCGGCGTCGGCAATATGACGCCAGCGGGCGTCAAGATGGTCTGTGTCGATATCAACCCGGCAGTCGTGACGAAGCTGAGCGATCGCGGCTCGGTGGAGTCGGTGGGCATTGTCACAGATGTGGGGCTGTTTCTGAGCTTGTTGCTGCAGCAGCTCAGCAAGCTGACTAGTCCTTATCGCTTAGCGCAAACCGTTTAGATTTCGCTTTGCGCTATCTCTGATATCTCAAGACTCACTCAGAGTAGGTCAATGGCCTACTCTTTTTTGTATCTACGGCTATCTCTCATTTATTCATATCCCTCGACGCCATCTCATCTTCTAGGCAACGACTTTCACGGGCTCTTCCACCTCAGCTGCCAAAAATTCGGCAACCTGGGCCTCGATCTCGGTGCGGACAATCTGACGGTACTCTAAGAAATGCTCAATCTGGGCGCAGACCGCCAGATAGCTGCTAACGCCGCCTGGATTATGCCGGATCATGCTCAGCAAATTGCGCCAAAACTGCCAGCGCGTCTGGCGCAGCAATCCCTGCCGCCAACAGATGATCAGCAGCGCTCTTAGCGTCACCCAGTCCAGCTTTTTCGCCGATTTTTTGCCTTTTTTGGGATAGGTAGCCTCGCCCAAAATCCGGTAGTGGCGATAGGCGCGATCCAAAAACCGCACCGGATCATAGAGCTGCCAGAATGCCTCGATATATTCCTGGGCGATTTCTGCGAGCGGGCGCGTCGGCACAAAGTTCATCAGGTTGGTCTGGTTGATGGCTGCTGATTTGCTGCGCAGACGGCCTTCTTTTTCCAGCCGATGCCACAAGGCAGTGTCAGGCAGCGCTTGCAGCATACTAAACAGGGCCGTCGGAATGGCTGTTTGCTCCACAAACTTGACAATTCTGGCCCCGGCTCCGGTCTGTTCGCCATCAAAGCCAATGATAAATCCGGCCATCACCCTTAGGCCAGATCGGGTAATCGCCAGCACCGCATCGCTGAGCGAGTCGCGCGTATTCTGGTGCTTCTGGGTCAGCGTCAGGCTCTCTTCGTCTGGCGTTTCGATGCCCAAAAACACGGCTCCGAAGTTGCACTGCACCATCAGATCCATCAGCTCTTGATCTTGAGCCAGATCGACCGAGGCTTCGGTGGCAAACGAGAACGGATAGCCATGCTGCTGCATCCAGGGCTTGAGCTGCTGCAAAAACAGCTTGACGTTGCGCTTGTTGCCAATGAAGTTGTCGTCCACCATAAAGATGCTGCGATGCCAGCCCAGCTCGCAGAGCCGATCGAGCTCCGCCAAGAGTTGCTCTGGAGTCTTGGTGCGCGGCTTGCGGCCATAGAGCACAATAATGTCGCAGAACTCGCACTGAAACGGACAGCCCCGCGAAAACTGTACCGACATCTCGGCATAGGCGTCAAATTCCAGCAGGTCAAAGCGCGGAATGGGCGTTGTGGTCACATCAGGCCGGTTGCCATCAGCGCGAAACGTACCGCTCGCTTGACCCTGCTCAACGGCCTCGACAAACAGCGGCAGCGTGATTTCGCCCTCGTCTAGAATTAAATAGTCGGCCCCGGCTGCTGCGGCCTCGTGGGGTAGAGCGGTGGGGTAGGGGCCACCCACGGCGACTCGCTTGCCGCGCCGCTTGGCCTGCTGCACCTGCTCTAGCAAATCGGTCTTCTGCACGATCATGGCCGAAAGAATCACCAGATCGGCCCAGTCCCACTCGGCTTCGCCAATCTCGCGAATGTTGCGATCGACTAGCTTGAAGCTCCAGGTTTGGGGCAGAATCGCGGCGACGGTCACCAGTCCCAGCGGCGGCAGCATTGCCTTGCGGTTGAGCAGCTCCAGCGTTTTTTCAAACGACCAGAAGCTCTTGGGAAACAGCGGGTAGATGAGTAAAACGTTCATTTAAGGGGGATCTTAAAGGCAGTAGAGACTGAAAACCAGAGACTGAAAACCGGCAGGCCAAGTTCCCGCAGCTGTTGAATGCGTCTGAACGCGCAACGAGTAACTGGCTCCCCGTCAGTTTAGCGCCTAAATGTAGCAGAATTGCTAAGCTTCCCAGGCCAATTTAACGCGCTGCTTCCTCTCCCAAAATTTGCTTGCTCAGCAGCTTGCCCTCATCGTCTAGCTCATAGACAATCGGCACGCCAGTTTTCAGCTCCAGCAGCGGGATTTCGGCCTCGCTGATATTTTCCAGATGCATAATAATAGCGCGCAGCGAGTTGCCGTGAGCCGCCACCAGCACCGTCTCGCCCGCCAGCAGATGAGTCAAAATCCGCGACTTGAAAAACGGCACGGCTCGCGCCACCGTATCGGCCAGACTTTCGCCACCCGGAGGCCGCACCGCATAGGAGCGTCGCCAGAGATGCACCTGCTCGTCGCCATACTGAGCGGCAGTTTCAGCTTTGTTGAGTCCTTGCAAGTCGCCATAGAAGCGCTCGTCCAGCGCCTGCGCCGGAAACACCGGAATTTCCTCGTCAGGATGGCCCGCATGGTGATCCCAGCCGTGCCAGTCGGGGTCGTCAGCATCGTGGTGCATCACCGGACTTTTGCCCTGGTTGATCACAGCATCTGACTCAACCAGGCAGATTAGCCCGGTCTGGATGGAGCGAATCAGCAGGCTGGTGAAGCAAATGTCAATCGAGTAATGCTTCAGCTTCTGGGCCGCAACTGCTGCCTCAGCCAGCCCCTGATGGTTCAGCGGCACATCTACCCAGCCGGTAAATTTGTTGGCCGAGTTCCAGGTGCTCTGGCCATGCCGAATCAAGATGAGTTGAGCCATTTTCGCTTGCCTGAATGGGTCTAGTTTGATTCTCTAGAAAGCTTGATCCCTTAGAAAGTATGCAGCTTTAGGAAGTTGGTGCCGCCGGCTTGCCGCATCGGAATGCCGCCCATGATCAGCACCTGATCGCCAGTTGTGACTAGCTGACGCTCCTTCAGGCAGCGTTCTACCTGGTTCAGCACTTCCTCAAACGTATCAGACTCCTGCTCAATCATCAGCGGCTTAATCCCCCAGACCAGGTTGAGCTGGTGATAGACGCGCTCGTTCGGCGTAATGGCAATCACGGCGGCTTTGGGGCGCTCGGAGGCGGCCAAAACTGCCGAATGGCCGGTGCTGGTAAAGGCGACAATCGCCTTCAGCTCTAGTACCTCACTGATGGCGTTGATCGCTTCGCTGAGGGCGTGGGGCACATCGCTCTTGGCAGCCGGATTGTTGATATAGATCAGATCCCTCTCAACTTCATGGGCAATCCGCGACATCATCGCCACCGCCTCGACTGGATAAGCCCCGACTGCCGACTCGCCGGAGAGCATGATCGCGTCGGTGCCGTCCACGATGGCGTTGGCGACATCGCTGGCTTCAGCGCGGGTGGGGCGCGGGTTTTGGATCATGCTCTCCAGCATTTGGGTGGCGGTAATCACCGGAATGCACAGCTCGTTGCAGCGGCGAATGATCTGCTTTTGCAGCATGGGCACCTGCTCTGGCGGAATCTCCACGCCTAAGTCACCTCTGGCGACCATGATGCCATTCACCTCGGCTAGAATGCCCTCTAGGTTTTGGATGGCCTGGGGCTTCTCAATTTTGGCCAGCACCGGCATATCAGCATGGCCGCGCTCAGCCAGAAATGCCTTGAGCTGCTGCAGATCTTCAGCGCGGCGCACAAAGCTCAGCGACACCCAATCCACGCCCTGCGAGAGGCCAAATTCCAAATCCTGAATGTCTTTCTCGGTCATGGAGGGGAGCTGCAGCACCAGGCTAGGCAGGTTGACTCCTTTATGGCTTTTAAGCAGGCCACCTTTGACCACAATGCACTGCACGGCGTTCCCTTCAATGGCTTTAACCGTCAGCTCCAGCAGCCCATCATCCAGCAAAATCTGCGTTCCCGGCTCAGCTTCTTCGGCCAAAAACGGGTAGTCAATGCCTGCCGTTTGGGGTGCGCCACTATATTCGGCCACCGGCAGGAGCTGGAGCAATTCGCCTTCGACTAGCGGCAAGCCACCCTCCGGCATCTCCCCCACCCGAATCTTTGGCCCCTGCAAGTCCTGGAAAATGGTGATCGGCGTATCTAGCTCTGTTTCGACTGCCCGCAGCATGGCCACAGTTTCAGCATGGTCGTCGTAGCTACCGTGCGAAAAGTTGAGACGAGCCACGCTCATGCCGGCTTCAACCAGCTTCTTGAGAACTTCTGGGGAACGACTGGCAGGCCCAATCGTCGCCACAATCTTGGTTCGATGCGTGGGTGCTAGCATAGGTCGGCTCAATAAATAGCTCAATAGATCTTGTCAACACCATAAAACCTGCGCTCGTTAAAAGAATGCTATCGAGCTTACAAACAGCCGCTTTTTTGGAACTTTTTGGATATTTATATCGCTACTGTATACCCAGAAACATTAATAATGTAGTCTACAAGACAAATACTGCGGCGATAGCTTTCCTTTAGCTGTTTGAATCTAGCTATCGCGTCGTAACGCAATCAGCGTGATGTCATCAAACGGATCAATTCCGGCAATATGGCGATGTACTGCGTCATCAATTCGATCGAGTAAGCCTGCGGCTGAGTCCATTGAGGCCGATTCAACCAGCTGACAGAGGCGTGGCTCACCGTAGCGTTCATGGTTAGGGCTGCGAGCATCGGGCACGCCGTCCGTATAGCCCAGCAGAATATCGCCTGGCTCAAGCTGCGTCAGCTCAATCTCAAATTTGGCATTCGAGAAAACGCCGACCGCCGGGCCAGTTCGATGCAGGCGCTGCTTAATGCCGTTCGCGTTGCAAATAAACGGGGACTCATGGCCGCCGTTGATATAGATCAGCTTGCCAGTTGCGGGATCGAGTACGCCAAAGAAGATGGTGGCAAACATATTGGTGCGGCAATGCGTTTCGACAATATAGTTATTGGTGCGCTCCATCGCATTTTTGAGCGCCTGAGTGCCGATGCTGGGCAGACGTGACTGCTTATCCTGCTTGGCTTTTGGCGAATTGTTAATCAGAGAATCCAGCAGGTTTAACGCATAGTTCTGCTGCGCCAGAACCCGTAGAAAGCTGCGAAACAGCGACATAAATAGAGCCGCGCCAACGCCCTTATCGCAAACATCTGCAATGACAATGCCGATGCGCCCATGCCCCATCGGAAACGCATCATAGAAATCGCCAGCCACCTCACGCGCTGGATAGAAGCGAGCGGCAATCTCCCAGCTTTTGACCTGGGGGAGCGCTTCGGGTAAAAAATCGAGCTGAATTTTGCGCCCAACCTGAATTTCCTGCTCTGCTTTAACCCAGCTCGCCTGATTTTTGCGCAGGCGCTGATCTTCGAGGGCACTGCTGACCTGTGCGGCAAACCACTGCATGATCTCGCAGAGGACAGCATCAAACGGCAAGATCTCCTGGGTTTCTGGATGGCGCGAGTTGAGCAGCTGCAAAACGCCCAGCATCTCGCCGTTGCTGTCCTGAAACGGCACCGCCAATCCAAACATCGAGCGATAGCCGTAGTCTTGATCAAACTGCTGATCGTCGCTCCCCTGAGAAGATGCCGTCAAATCGACTGCGGTGACAGCCCTGGCTAAAGCAGCCTTGGCGACCCAAGACTGGTTGGTAAGCTGCAGGGCTGTAGAGAGACAGCTAGGGGACTGTAGCCGGTTCAAATTAAGCTGTAGCGAATCAATCTGGACTCCCACACAGTCAAGCAGACAGTCCAGGCTGCTGGCTGGCTCTGTGCTCGGCTCATATAGGCTAGGATGCAAGTATAGAACCCCAGCATCGGCACAGCAGAGCGACTTGGCCGTGAGCAGGATTTTCTCGACCAGATGGGATAAATCTTCCCCCGCCGGTAAGCTTGCCCCAAAAACTAACAGCTCGCGCATCAAGTTATTTGAGCGGCGCAGTTCAGCGGCGGGGTTGGCAATTACTCCAGTCATGTTCAGTCTCCCATATTAGCTCGCGTCACTTTGAAAATATTGCGATTGCGATTGCCTACTCGCTCATAGCGAAACTGATCCACGCCCTGGATCGCCAGATAAACGCCCAGTCCGCCAATCTGGCGCTCGGCCAGCGGACGCTGCAGCTCTGCAGTTTCGACAGACTGAGCCTGCTGCGGATCATAGAGCGTCGCATCGTCTTCTAAAATAATTTCGAGCTGTGGCCCATCCGTGGCGGCAGAGATCCAGATATCTCCCTCGCAGTCCGACTCCTCGTAGCCATGCAGAATAATATTCGTGGCAATCTCATCGACTGCCAGCCGCAGCCTATATGCGGCTTTTTTATCTAGGCCAATCTGAGCAGCCGCAGCGGCGACAAACTCTGCAATTGGTTTGAGCGAGTCTAATTTGCCTGGCACGGTTAAAGGTTGCATGGTTGCCCTCACTTACCTGAATCAAAGAGCAGATCGGATTGGCCAATCATCCATACCCGATCTGCTCAGTCAGCAGTTTCGATATCAAGCAGTTACGGTAGCATCATAGCGATCGGCAATGATCACGCTCTGATCAAAGCCCGTTTTTTCTAGCGTCTCCAGCACCATTTCCTGGGCTGCCACAACGTAGACATCTACATTTACGCCCATCTTCTGCTTAGCAAAGATCAGCACTCGCAGTCCGGCACTGGCCATATAGTCTAGCTCGCTCATCTCCAACACCAAATGCTCAGGATTTGCTGCTGCTGCTTGCTCAATCTCCTGGCGGAATACCGGAGCCGAGGCTGCATCTAGCTCGCCCGCAATGCTGATGATGACTGCCTTGCCGTTGATTTCAGTTGTTGCGCTAAATGACATAGAATTCTCCTGTGAGGTAATGAATCGTTTAAATTTAAAGCGACGTTGCACAGCTATTTGCTGACCAGAATCGCTACCGAATGATCGCGCATGAGCAGGCCATGCTGATGTTCCAACGCCGGCTCAGCCCCGATCGCAAAGTGATCAAATGGCGCACCTGTATTGACCGAAACATGCCAGTTCAAGCCAGCAGGCAGTGCCGGGACTTCAAACCACTGCGTCTCCCAGTGCATGTTCATCGCCACATAGATGGAGCTATCTGTGACGCTCCCCTGCTTGGCATGTTTGCCGCAAAGCAAAAACGCCAGACTGCGGCTCGCTTCTGACCAGTCCGCCTGCCAAGCTTGAGTGCCATGCCAGCTAATGTCAGCATAGCCACTGCCCATATAGTCACGGTTTTGGAAATGGTAGCGGTTGCGCAGCACAGGATGCGCCTGACGGAAATGCAGACAGTGGCTGACAAAGTTGAACAAGTCCTGGTTGGTTTTGAGCAGATCCCAGTCCAGCCAGTTGAGTTCGCTATCGTGGCAGTAAGTGTTGTTGTTGCCATGCTGGCTGCGCCCGAACTCGTCGCCCATTAGCAGCATGGGCACACCCTGACTCACCATCAGCATGGCGATGGCGTTGCGGATCTGGCGCTGCCTCAGAGCGTTGATGCTGGGGTCTTCCGTCCAGCCTTCGGCTCCGCAGTTCCAGCTTTCGTTGTCGTTGCTGCCGTCGTTGTTATATTCACCGTTGGCTTCGTTATGCTTGCCGTTATAGGAAACTAAATCTGCCAGCGTGAAGCCATCATGTGCCGTGATGAAATTAATTGAGGTAGCGGGGCCGCGTCCGGCAGGAGCGTAGAGGTCAGGAGAGCCCTGCAGAGATTGCGCCATGGCTCCCACTTTTCCAGCATCTCCCTTGAGAAACTGACGAATATCGTCGCGATACTTGCCGTTCCACTCAGCCCAGCGTCCGTAGGCTGGAAAAGAGCCCACCTGATAGAGCCCGCCTGCATCCCAAGCCTCAGCAATCAGCTTGCACTTGGCCAGAATCGGGTCAAAAGCTAGCGTTTCCAGCAGCGGCGGATTGGCCAATGGCGCACCCCAAGGATCGCGTCCCAAAATCGAGGCCAGATCGAACCGAAACCCATCAATATGGTATTCACTCACCCAGTAGCGCAGGCAGTCCAGCACAATATTCCGCACAATTGGATTATTGCAGTTGAGCGTGTTGCCGCAGCCACTGAAGTTGAAGTAGTAGCCCTCTGGCGTCAGCATGTAGTAAGTCTTATTGTCGATGCCTCGAAACGAGATGTATGGCCCGTTCTCGTTGCCCTCGGCAGTATGGTTAAACACCACATCCAGAATCACTTCGATGCCGTTCTTATGCAGATCCTTGACCAGCGTTTTCAGCTCATCCACCTGCATGCCATATTTGCCAGTCGCCGCATAGCCCGCTTTGGGGGCGAAGAAACCAACCGTGCTGTAGCCCCAGTAGTTCAGCAGCAGCTCGTTGGTTTCAGGATGGCGGCGCGAGTTCTCGAATTCGTCGAATTCAAAAATTGGCATCAGCTCAATCGCGTTCACGCCCAGCGCTTTGAGATACGGGATCTTGTCACGAACTGCGGCAAATGTGCCCCGATGGGTTTCCTTGACGCCCGATGAAGGGTGCTGGGTAAAGCCCCGCAGATGCATCTCGTAGATGATTTGATCTTCGGGCGGAATCTCTAGCGGACGATCGTTGCCCCAGTCAAAATCATCGAAGGCGAGTCTTGCTCGATGCTGGTAGGCATCGCTCCAGTCCGGTTCTACGCCCCAGACATCCCGTCCGCCGATAATTTTGGCATAGGGATCCATCAGAATTTTCTGGGGATTGAACCAATGCCCCTGCTGAAAATCGACCGGCCCATCCATGCGGTAGCCATATTCCAGATTTTCGTAGTCAAGATCAAAGACGATCATGCTCCAGACATTGCCAATCCGAAACTCCTCTGGAAACAGAATTTCAGCGACGGGCTCTGGCTGATGGCGTTTGAACAGCACCAGCGTACAGCTCGTGGCATGGCTGGAATAGATCGAGAAGTTGACGCCGCCTGCAATCAGCGTTGCGCCAAACGGCAGGGGCCGCCCGCAGCGCAGCCGATAGCTGCCGGAGCTGTGAGTCGGATGAATATCAATGCGTTCCATCTTGCCTCCTAATGCTCCGATAAGGCCGGAGCCTTGAGCTGCAGCAGGCTGAAGGCAGCCTCTAATGTATCGGCAACGGTGAAAAACTCCAGGAAGCCGGTGATGCTCATGGTGTCCTGAATCTCTTCTAGCAGACCCACCAGCACGACCTGTCCAGACTGCGTTGAGATCTGCCGATAGACCGACAGCAGCATCCGCAGCCCCGCACTCGACAGGTAAGCCACCTGCGTCATGTCTAAAATCATCTTGATGTTGGGTGCCGATGCCGCCAGGATATCCGCCTGCACCAGCGGAGCGGTACTGCCGTCAATATCGCCAATCAGTTCGATCAGCATGACGGTGACAGCGGTGCTCTCGGCGCTAGTCGTGACAACTGCTTGTTTTTTGAGCTGCATCTACTTCCTCCCGGTGGGCATAAGTTGCACTTTCACCTTGACCCGCTCTGGGCTATTCGGCAGCGTCACGGTTAGCGCTTCAGCGTCAAACTGATCGTAGGGCTGGCCGTCGATGGAACACTCAGAGATCCGGACGCTGCCAGGTGGCAAAATATCAGGTGAGACACGCAGAATATTATCTGGGAAACTCTGGGGATAGGGCTTGAAGTAGAGATCCATCGGCTGCTGGGTGATCAGCAGATTGGTATAGACGGCGCTGAGATAGCATAGCTCAGTCGAGTGGTAGGCGCTCATCGAATGCGATCCCTTGAAGCGCTCTGTGCCCAGCAAAAACGGCATCCCGTTAGCCAGCACGTTGAAATATACCGCCCCGTCGTCATGGTCGAGGAAAAAGGCATTGTAGAAGGCAGCAGCTTCGCGGGCGTGACGCAGATAGTCAGCCTGGTTCAAGGTGCCGTTGAGAATCAGGTAAGCCAGAATCGCCTGCTCTTGCTGCCACCAAGCCTTGCGGTCATGCCAGACAAAGCGATGCTGCTGCTCTCCGGGCTGCGTCACGCGCTCCACCACGTCATACCAACCGCCGCGCTGCTGGTCGCTCCCTACCTCTGGCATCAAGTCCGCGATCTTTTCGGCCAGCTCCAAATATTCAGGCTTGGGTCTCAGCGACTGCATCCGCATTAGGTTCCAGGCAATTTTGAGGTTATGCCCAACCACTGCCCGATCTTGCTGCCAGCCCCAGCTGCTGTCATGGCTCCAGTCTTCGTGGAATTTCTCCTGCACGAAGGGGCTGTGGTCGTAGTCGGGGAAGTATTTGGCGATTGTGTCAAAGGTATCTTCCAGGAAGTCGGCATACTTTGGATCGCCAGTTGCCAGCCAGAGGTTAATCAAATAGGCCGGAGCGTGATCGCCAACCGAGTTCCAGTTTTTGCGGGCGCGATTCCACTTCAGAGACTCGGCGCGCGGATCAAGCGTCAGCGGATCGATATGCGAGAAATAGCCGCCCTGCTCTTTGTCGATGAAGAAGCGGTCAAACAGCGCTACCGTCATTTCGGCATCTTTGAGAATGCGCGGATCGCCAGTAATCCGGTAGGTCTGGATGGGGCCAGCCAAAGCGTAAATCTGCTCGTAGGCCGGAATCGCATCGTAGTCATCGCTAAACTCAGAGGTGAATAGCTTCTGCTCGCGGTTGCCCGTCACCTTAACGCCGTGATACCAGTAGATCAGATCTTCATCTGGATCGTAGAAGCGCATGTGATCGCGCAGATACTCGGTGCCCTTCTCGGCGGCTTCTAGAAAGCGATCTTCGCCCGTCATCAGAAAAGCCGAAGCCATGCCGTAAACTAAGCGAGAAATCGTATCTGTTTCCTGCAGATAGTCTTCTTCTTTTTTCGCGCCAGCCAGATTTAGCTGGGTGCGGTAGTTGGCATAGTCAATCGTCTGATTCGGGTAGTCAAACTGCCATTTCAAGTAGGAGTCGGCGATGGAGCGCGCCTGTTTCACCCACCAATCTGGCTCCTCATGCCGATATTGCTCCGGCGACTCACCCGGAAACACCAGCGCCTTGGCGTCAAATTTGAACTCGCTGCCGTGGGGATAAAATACGCCGTAGCTGAACAGATATTGACCGGGCACCAGCAGCTCAGCCAAACGTCCGGTGCAGTCTGTGTAGGGCTCTTCCAGGTTTTGGGCAATGCGGCCAAAGGTGGTATCCGTCAGGTAAACCTGATACTGACGGCCATCGCTGGTTTTGAGCCCGAAGCATTTCTCTTGCCGATCGAAGCGGGTCACGTACCCAGCAATCGTATCTGAGAACGAGAAACTCATATGTTCCATATCTTGTCGCCTCCTCTAGGCAAATAGTGTGGGAAGGTCGCGCAGCAATTTAGCGAGCCATTTCGAGCTGACGCTGCTGGATTTCAAGTTCGGCAACAAACGCCGCCATAAACTGCTCGGTAACGCCGGGATGCTTGCCGGTAATCAAATCGCCATCCACGACTAGCGCTGCCGTGCCTTCGCCTTCGTAGACGATCTCTGCGCCAGCATTTTCGACATCGCAAATCACGTTATGGGCACAGGTAACTTTCCGGTTGCGGAGCAGGTCGCTATCGGCACAGAACAGCCAGAGACTGTGACAAATCGCGCCTTTTTTGACGGCTGGTAGCGCCATTGCCTGACGCAGAAAGACTACCGCCGGAGCCTGATTTTTTTGCTTGGGCTTTACCGTGGCCTGATAGCGAAGTCGATCGCTGGCATAGCCGCCAATCACGATAATGCCCGCATAGTCAGCCGGGTTGACCTGATTCACTTCGACCGTGACTTCGACCTCTTCTTCGACGTAGCCGTGATCGGGGTTGGAGCCAAACTTGAGGCTGGCGTTGCCCCAGAGGTGAGAAATATATTCAACTGCGTAGCCCTGCTCAGGGAAATACTTGTTGAACAGTCGATACTCAGTGAGGTCAAAATGTTCTTCGATCAAGATACCAATTTTGCCTTTTACTTCTGCCATATTCAGTCCTGTCATATTCAATCCTTGTGCCTATAGAGAAAAATATCTTAGAGCGTTACCAGATCGACCAGATTTTGCGGCGCGAATACATCGCGATAGAAGGTCAGCTGCTCGCTCTTGAAGTGACAGCCGCCCTGATGTCCCCGTCGCACCCAGCAGACCATGCCTTTGGCGATAGTTTCATTCGTGATGTCGTCTTCGCACTTCCACTCAAAATGCACAAACTCGCCGTGGAACATGACAATTGGCCAGCACATCGTCACGCCGGGTTGAGCGATTAGCGCCCACCAGTGCTGCTCGCGGGTTTTCTGCTCCTCTACGCCGTAGTAAGGCCCATCCTGGCAGAAATAAACCAGCTCGCTGCGATACTCTCCGGTCAGAATATCGCCTCTTGACTGGCGTAGCGCTTCGCAGTGAGTCGGCCACCACTCTTTGTTTTCCCGCTCGATTTGCTCGGCAGTATAGTCTGCGCCAATCTGCGGCAGGATATCTTGCTTCATGGCCACGAAGCGCTCTGCCTCTGAGATCAGCTTTTGCCGCATGGCTTCAGAAACCAGACCGGGCTTTGAATAGTCTGCAATCAGATCTTGGTAGTAATTCATGCGTCTACTCATTGAGAGCCTCCTGTTAAATTGAGAGAATTAGTTAAATACTCAAGCTGAACGAATTAGATACTTAAACAAACGAAAACTGACTGTTCTTGCTCAGAGACAGGGCGCGCGAGGCGTTCTCTACAACTCCGACTAGATCGCCAGACTTGGTAAAGATGCCGGTGCCGCTGATATCCTCTTCGCTGCCGATACCTGCCACCTCAACTTCAGCCAGTCGGTAGTCTTGCCGCTTGCCTTCGAGTCGGATCTTGTCTTCCCCAATTGTGAAGTCGCGAATCACCGCGTAGTCGAGATCTCCGCCTCTGGCATAGAAGGCTTTCTTGCTGTTCCCCAGCATGAACCTGTCTTTGCCGGCACCACCCGTCAAGGAATCGATGCTGCCTGCGCCGAGGTTTCTTTGACCCACGCCGTAAAGCTTATCGTTGCCATCTTCGCCAAAAACCTGGTCGTTGCCATTGCCGCCGTAGAGCTTATCGTTGCCAGCGCCAGCCATCAGCAGATCATCGCCGCCCAGACCCAGCAGCGTATCGTTACCCTTACCGCCTCGCAGTCCATCAATGTTGTTAAGAGTATCAACGAGTTCCAGGTTGAGTCCCAAAGAATCAGTTTTGGTCAAAATCCTGTCCCATAGCACTTTGTGGAAACCAATCGTATTATCTCGACTATCAGCGCTGATCACGCCGCCTTGATTCGACTGAGGCACGGTAATGTCAATGTTGCCCGTATAGTTGCCCGCAGCAATATTGACTGGCAGCCCGGTGGATTGACCCATGATGGTTTTAACGCCATCTACTGCCGCAGTTACCAGCTTATCCTGGATTGATTCATTTAGCGCTAGCTCGACAATCTGCACCTGTACCTGAGCATTGACGCTGTTGGTAGTGTTTTTTGCATAGACGGAGGTCGAATACTCTTGTGGATGCACGTCAATCCAGATATAACCTGGAAAAGCAGCTCTGACTTCTTGAGCGGCAATTTGTGCCTGTTCAGGATTGGCAAAGCCGAGCTGAGTTGGAAAATTGGTGGATAGAGTATCGAGAAGGTTGTCGTTGATTGCTTTTTGAACGGCTGAAACCTGAGCTTCGCTCGGTTTTGCGACGGCGCCGTTATTATTAATTCCTAGAAATACATTAACTACAGGCATATTCTTCCTCTAATCTCCTGCCTACTCTCAAAATAGTAGATCTAGTTAATATCGTTTCAGTTGAGCGAATTCACGCTAATTTCAAACTACAATAGACGTTTCAGTGCAGAGTTCAGTATTTTCACTGTGTTGAGTGAAGAGCCAGTATGTCCAGAGCTAGTCAGTCTGATTTGACTTGGCATTGCGGCTGCGTAGAGTTTGCGCTCTGCTCGCCAAATCCTGAAAGAAATCAGACTCAACAATTTCCTTGACCTGCTTTTGCCGTTTGGTTTCATTAATTTCAATTCGCAGCTCTTGAACCTGCTGTTTCAACGTCTGTTCACGCATGTAAATTTGCCGAGCCATGGTCTGAAAGACGCGGGCTAGCTGTCCGAGTTCGTCAGTGCGCTGAGCAACCGAAAACAGACTCTCCTGCTCAAAATTCTCAGTCTCCATATCTGCAGCAGCATGGGCAACTTTAAGAATGGGGCGAGCAATCACTCGATCCACCGCCAAGATCGACAGCCCCGCCGTTAGCAGAATGAACGGGCCGATCACAATCAGCAAAATTTGCTTGTTGCGGTTGATTTCGCCCAGATAGTTGGCTTCTGGAATCACCGTCCCTACAACCCAGTCGAGATGTCCAACCGGGGAAAAAGAGATGAAGTATCTGGCGCTTGTCTGAGGATTGGTATAGACAAATCGCCGCTGGGATTCTAGCTTGCCAAGGCTAACTTGCTGAGTCTGAAGCGTTTGATCGGCATATTGCAGCAGCGGATTTTGGGCGGCGCTGAGCTGTTTGAGCTGAAGCTGACTGGAGTAGGTTGGTTCAGAGACTCGGACTTCCTGCGTGTCTGAAGAGGCGATCAGTTCAGCTTTGCCGTTGAGAATAAATGCTTCTCCGGGCTGCTTGCTTTGCAATTTACGCATGTAGTCAGAGAGCTGCGTCAGTTCAATACCAATTCCGATTACGCCGACTGTTTTCTCTTGTTTTTTCAGGGTGATTGTTGTATCCATCCCAGGTGAATTAGTCGAACGATAGACATATACTGTCCAGGCAGTTTGCCCTTTGGCCTGAACTGCGTTCTGATACCAAGGCCGTTGAGGGGCATAAAAAGCGGGATTCATCGCTTGAGTCTGTTGATCTACCAGCCGGATCTGCTTGTCTCCCACTCGGTAGGAGCGAACCGTACTCAGGGTTGTTTTCGTCTGAGCATTCCAGTCTCGGCTGTGAAAGTCAAGCCGTCCTTGAGCTGTTCTCTGGACTCCAATAAAATCGCCATTCGCGTAGCCCAACTGAATCCAGGTAAAGTTAGGATTTGCCTCTAGCGCGCTGAGAAAAAACGCCTCCTGAGCCTGCTGATTCGATAGGTCAATGAAGTCTTGAGTAAAGCTACTTTGAATCAGCTGCTGAGCCGACTGAGCGCTGGCAAACAGGCGCTCGACTTCTTGTGAGGTGGCCAAGGAAATTTCCTGATTGACCTGGGCAATAATCATATCGATATTCCGCTTGGAAATCATGGCCCAAGGCAGATAGACGATAGCGACAGTTGCGCCAATGGTCGCCAACATAGCGCTCACTAGCGTAATTTTTAGATTGGGCGTTTTGCAGAACTGCGGCAGTTTCATTGGTAAATTTTGTAGGAGATCCTGTCTAGATAAGTGCAGTTCGATGAAGCCAACGAAATCATAGGCTGATGTCCAGCTACTGAAGCTCTGCTGGGAATGACAGCCTCTCCACTTGGCAATCCCTGGGTTTGGCGATTAGAGCAGTAGCAGCTAAACTGCTGTGAATTAATCCCATGGTGCGGAAGGGATCGACAATTGGATCAATGGCAATAAATAAAACCAGAACTGCTTCCAAAGGCAGTTTCAGGGGCGTGAGCACTAGATCGAGCATCGTCAAGGTAAGGATACCTGTGGTTCCTGAGGTTGCCATACCCGCCAAAATCGACAGGCAGACAATCAGGCTGAGCTGCCCAAGATCTAGCGGTTTTTGATAAAGCTGCGCCACAAACAGAGCCGCCAGCGCAAAATAAGCGACCGCTCCGAATCGACAGATTGTGATCGCCAACGGTGCGACCAGCTGAGTGGTTTTGCGATCAAAGGCTAATCCTTCGCTCAGCGCCGAGACCGCTGCCGGAATGCAGGCAAAGCTACTAGAGGTTGCGAGGGCTAAAACGGTGGGCTCTTTCAAAGCAAATACAATCTGCGTCAGAGAAGAACTAGTCTGTCGCCAGATGATGACAACACAAAGTAAATAGATGAGTACAAAAGTGAAGATGGCCACAACAACAAAGCTGAGCATTGAAACCAATACATCTGTTCCGAGCCTGGAGAGCTGGTCGGCGAGCAGGCTACACAGGCCGATTGGCAGCCCTAAAGTCAGCCAGTGAATCACCCGGTGACAGCCCTTGTAGATGCTTTCTAGAAGCTCAAACAGCCGTTCGGTGACGGGCTCGCGGATAGTTCCAAGTGCTATACCAAACACAATCGAAAATACTAAGACCTTTAAGGTTTGGCCCTCACTCAGAGCGCTAAAAATATTGTCGGGCACCATGCTCAGCAAAAACTGGCTCATATCTGCATCTTTGGCAGCTGCCACTGAGCCGCTCAGGGCAATTTCCAAATCAATGCCCGACTGGTTCACGAAAACTCCCAGAGTTTGCAGAGTGGCCTCTGACAGGTTTTTGCCCGGTGCGGCAATGGAGGCAATCAACACCGCCAGGCCGCTGACGCCGAGCAGTCCGAGCGGAAACACCAGCAAAATTCGCTGAATTGACTGCTTGGCATCCTGACTCATCATCAGCCGACCGACGCTGCTGGTAATTGAAGTCAGCAGAATTGGCAAAACGCACATTTTTAGCAAGCCGAGATAGAGCGTGCCAACTGGCGCAAGGGCAACAGCAATGACTGGATGGTGAGTTCCTAAATAGATTCCCAGGGCAACACTGAGCGCCAGACACCAGGGACTCCGAAGCCAGTTTGAGACAGCAGCTTTGCGAATAGATTTAAACATAGATTGGCAATCAAGTCCTAACAGGTTGACTTAAACAGAACTATTGAGTAGATGCTGCCATTGGATACTCCTGCAGCAGACTCTCGGCGCTGTAGCTTGCAGTCATTTCCAAAAACTGATTCACGTAGGCAAGTAGCTGTGAGCTGTCCCAAGGTAGCGCTATGGCGATCGCATCCTGTGTATCGGTGAGGGCAATGGTTTGCAGGGTGAGCGCTGTATCAGGCTGGCTCAAGACAGCCTTTTTGACTTCTAGCTCATCTCGATAGGTGGCTAAGATATCGCCCCGAATCACAGCTTCTACGGCGTCGGCCCAGGTTGGAAACTCAACAACTGTGGTATTCGGGAATTTCTTGCGCGTGAAGCCGACATAAGAGGAGCCGCGAATTACGCCAATTTTGCCTTGCAAGCTGCGGATCACCTCGGTCATGCTACGACCGTTGGCCTGCTGAGCAATCTGCAGGCGGTTAACGAGCAATCCCTGCCGCATTTTCAAGTAAGGCTGCGAGAACCGCACTCTCTCAGCCCGATTCAGGGTGCGACTCAGCTTTGAGATGGCCAGATCGGCTTTCAGGTCATAGACCGTTTTCACGACTTCATCAAAGGTTTTAGCCGTGCGGTTAAATTCTAGGGTGACACCTAGCTGCTCAGCCAGCGCTTTTGCTAGCTTCACATCGAGCCCTGTAAAATCACGGGCGGGGTTGGTCATGAAGAAAGGCGAGTTCTCCTGGTTTAACATCGCCACAATGAGCTTGCCACGCTGCCGAATTTTCTGAATGTCGGGCGGCATTGCAGCGCGTTTAGCCTGGCTTGTCGATGCTGTACGCTGCTCCAAGCTCGCTCCAGCCAGAACCGGCGCTGTGCTGCCCAACCAGCACCCCAAGCTGAGGCTGAGGCAGAGCGTGAAGCGCACCGTGAGCTGGATGAAGCTGCGTAGTTTGACTTGTGGTTTAACTTGTGGTTTAGCTTGTAGTCTGATCATGTCTGCTTAAGCCGCCAGCATAGAATGAACGGGACGATGACCAAACGCCAGATCCAGGGACAGACCTGCCATGACATCCAGCGGGTCAACCCAGGGCATCGGCAGATCTGGCATCCGCGCCAAACCTACCGATAGCTCGGTGCAGCCCGCGATCACCAGCTCTGCGCCCTGATGCTGCAACGTCGTGATCGCCTGTCGGAGCTGCGCCATCGCCTGATCGCTTACCCAGGTTCCCGATGCTTTAATGCCCCAGTTTGGGTGATAGATCGACTGCATGACCTGGGCCTGATGGAATGCGACTGGCAGAATCGGCGTTAAACCTAGATTGAGCAGGGGCTGGCTATATAGCCCAGTTTGCAACGTGCCGTCTGTCGCCAAAATTCCCACCTGCTTAACCTGCGGATATTGCGTCCGAATAAACTCAGCCGTGCAGTCCATGAGTCGCAGCCAGGGAATTTGAAGCTGCGGCTGCACGCGGCTGTAAAACGCATGCGATGTATTGCAGGTGACGACTAGAAAATCTGCGCCCGCCTGCTCTAAGATCCGACCGTAGCGCACCAGCCATGGCGTACAGTCTTCTGTCAGTCCGGCCAAACTCTGAGTTCGATCAGGAATGTCGGATGCACCAATTAGAATCCAGACGGGGTGATCTTGATCGCAGCTCGCGCCCCGCTCCAGGTTCCGCTGAATCAATCGTCGCTCAAACTCCAGGTGGGCCAGTGGCCCCATGCCGCCCAAAATGCCAGGAATGGTCACCTGTTTGCCGACTCTATTCATATCTAGATCTCCAGATCGGCTGAGGTCAGTGAGGCCAAGATCACCGCCAAGTCCGAGACTAATAAGTCCGAGACTAAGACTGAGGCTAAGATAGTTGGGACAGAGCATTGGCTCATCGTGGATGAATTTCCGCTACTGCGATAGTTTCGGGGCTATTGTTCCCATACTGAACGCAGTATCGCCAGCAGCGAGGAGCCACTATGTCCAAAATTATCTCGATCCATTCGTTTCGGGGTGGCACGGGCAAATCTAACCTGACCGCCAACTTGGCCGTAGCAGTTGCTAGCTATGGCAAGCGAGTCGGCATTGTCGATACAGATATCCAGTCTCCCGGCATTCACGTAATTTTTGGGCTGGACGAAGATACCTTCACCTACTCGCTGAATGACTATCTCTGGGAGCGCTGCGGCATCGAAAAAACAGCCTACGAGGTGACGCAAAATCTGAAATCTGCCGGCGGTGAACCTGTCAACCTCGCTGGTGCAGTGTATCTGGTGCCTTCAAGCATCAAGGCTGGAGAGATTGCCAAAATTTTGCGAGAAGGGTTTGATGTCGGCTTGCTGAACGACGGGTTCCAGAACCTGATTGCCCAGCTGGATCTTGACTATCTCTTTATTGACACGCATCCTGGCTTGAACGAAGAGACACTGCTGTCGATTGCGGTTTCTGACGCAGCCGTGATCATTCTCCGCCCTGATCGACAGGACTTTTTGGGAACTGCTGTGACGCTAGAAGTGGCTCAGCGGCTGGATGTGCCCAACCTGATGCTGCTGGTGAACAAAGCCCCCCAGTCGTTCGAGCCTGCCGCCATCATTGAGCAGGTTGAAAGTCGCTATGGTGTGGCTGTTGCAGGGCTATTTCAGGAGAACGAAGAGATGCTGCAGCTCGCCAGCAGCGGCATTTTCTGGCTACATCATCCGGAGCATCCGTTTAGTCAGGAAGTGCATAAGGTGGCTCAGCATCTAGTGAGCTGTGAATAGTCTTCATGAACGCGTGGCTATAGCCTGTTGGATTGACGCCGCTTGATGTGATGGAAGTCACGCCTCTGCAATAAAATTGTCACAAGAGCTTTTCCGGTCGCGCTCAGGAACATCAGAAAAGCTAAGAGAGGACGAAGCTACTTCTGCTTCATTTTCGATTGCCCCAAAATAGTTAGTTGAGTTCTAGCTGCTGATCTAACTTATTTTCTATACCAGGCAATTCTTCAACAAACCCTGTCTCATTTACTGCCCTCTACTGTTGCCTAGATCATTTTTAGGTTGCTGAGATTGCATATTCAGAAAGGTTTGTTCACAGCAGCAGAAACTATCCCTCTCCTCTCTTAGTCTAGGTTCACCGTAGTTTCCACTCACTGCAATCTTTCGAGCTCTGCTATTTGTCGAGCTCAGATATTTACAGCGCGATTTAGCGAGGATTAATATGGCAATCATCACGGTTACATCTACAGCTGACAGCGGTGCTGGTTCACTGCGAGCCGCCGTTACAGCCGCGCGCTCAGGCGATACGATCCAGTTTGCCCCAGCGCTAGCCAACCAGACTATTGGCCTGAATAGCCGCATCGAAATTACGCCCGGCAAAAACATCGCGCTAGACGGCACAGGCGCGACAAATCTGAAAATCAGCGGCAAGAGCGCGACACAGATCCTGTTTGTCAATTCCAACGTCGATTTCAACACCAGCGTCACGATTAAAAATTTGGCGTTTGAGAATGGCTATACCGCCAATCAAGGCGGCGCAATTCTGGTCGAAAATAAAGGCAGCCTGACGCTAGATACAGTCAAGTTCAACAGCAACGTGGCTGACAAGGGCGGCGGCGCTGTGTTTGCGCTCTGGGACACCAACCTAACGGTGCTCAACAGCCAGTTTGACGGTAACAAAGCGGTGAAAGGCAACGACGAGCGCGGCGCTGGCGCAATTGCCTTTGTCAGTCCCGGCAATTTTACGATCCGCAACAGCAGCTTTACCAACAACGAGGGGATCAACGGCGGCGCAGTCAACAGCCTCAACGGCAAGCTGACGATCGAAAATTCGCGCTTTATCAACAACCGCACCACGGCAGCCAAGCTGGCCAGCGGTCAGCCGCGAGCCGATCTGCGGGGCTACGGCGGGGCGCTATTTACCGACCGGGCCAGCTCGCTGAACGAAAACTCTGGCGCGATTCGGATTGTCGGCACGGTGTTTGAGGGCAACCAGGGCTTAGCCGAAGGCGGCGGCGCCTACCTCTACACCGGCACCCAAGACAGCGTCAGCATCGAAGCCAGCAGCTTCAAAGATAACCGAGTATCGGCGCTCGCAGGCGGCAATGCGGGCAACGGCGGCGGCCTAGTGGTGCTCAGCAATGGCGACAATCGCGGCCTGACGCTGAATCGGACTTCGTTTGTCAACAACAGCGCCACCAACCAGGGCGGCGGGCTATGGGCCTTTGACACGCCGACAGCAATCACCAACAGCACGTTTTCGGGCAATCAGGCGCTGGTGAGCGCCACGCCGTCAGCCAACGATTTTAATCGCAACGGCGGCGGCATGATCTTCTACGGCGCGCCGGTTAGCATTACCAACAGCACCATTGCCAACAACCGAGCTGGCTGGGTGGGCGGCGGCATCACGGCAGGCAACGACGCCCCCGTGACGCTCAAGAACACGATTTTCTCTAACAATGCGGCGCTCAACGGCGGCAACCCCTGGAATATTCAGCAGCATACCAACCGGCAGTTCACTGATGGCGGCGGCAATATTCAGTTTCCGCAGGCCAACGACGACCGGGTGTCAGCTAATAGCCTGGTTGCCGACCCGAAGCTAGGCCCGCTGCAAGATAACGGCGGCGGTCTGCTGACCCATGCGCTACTCCCCGGCAGTCCGGCGATTAATACAGCGGTGGGCGGCGCTCCAGCGACCGATGCGCGTGGCTTCAGCCGGGTGGGACAGGCTGACAGCGGCGCCTTTGAGTTTGGGGCAGGCGGTACAAGTCCCGGCAATCCGAGTAATCCAAGCAATCCGAGCAGTCCCCGCAGCATCAACGGCACCGCAGGCAATGATATCCTGACTGGCACCGCAGGCAATGACATCATCTTGGCCGGAGCGGGAGCCGATCAGCTCACGGGTGGAGCGGGAGCCGATCAGCTCACGGGTGGAGCGGGAGCCGATCGGTTTCTCTATCGGGGCGCCAGCCAGCGAGCGGCCTTTGCTGGATCGCGGCTCAGGAGCCTGGATCGAATCACCGATTTCAACATCGTTGAGGGCGACCGGATTCAGCTTGACTATGACAATAACTTGGCCACCGCGCAGCGACCCAAGGGGCTGTTTAATGCAGGCAACGTGACCGGGGGCAACCTAACCGCCGCGACGCGCGCTGCCTATGCTGACAAAAACCAGAAGCAAAAAGGCAAGCAGAGTCTGCGGGCGAATGAGGCCGTGCTGTTTGAATGGCGGACGGGCTTGTATCTCGGCGTGAATGACGGCACGCAGTCTCTTGGAGCAGGGCAGGATCTGTTAGTTAATGCAACTGGACTGACTCGCCCAGCGGCTCAGGCTACGGCAGGCGCATTGACTGTAACGAGCTATTTCCAATAGCCGCTAATAGCCGCTCGGTTAATGAAGGCACTCTGAAGGCGATGAAGCGTGCGGTTGGATCTGGCCGCTCAGCCTGTACGCTTCATCACCTGATCTGACGTAATCAACAGCGCGGCATAGAGATCGCTTGAAATAATCAGCTCAGGCGTAGCGTTTTGCAGCAGGCAGATTAAAATAGGCTTCAGGTCAGCCGCCTCTGATTTTTGGGCAGGTGGCTTGGCTCAATTTGTCTCTTTGGTTGGCTCACTCCATAGCGTTCTTCAGCGATCTTCATCTATGTCTGTCACCTCTAATCCCTCACGTCGCCCGCCGATTCCGCCCTTTGGTCAGTCCTTTGTGCCGCCTGCGGGCAGTACCGCTAGTGAGGCCAGACCGCAGACTGCTGGAGCGGCTGTTGAGCTGGAGCGGGTGACAAAGATCTATGCGAACGGCTGTCGGGCGCTGCTCGAAGTCAACCTGCGGGTAAAGCGCGGCGAGTTTTTGTTTGTGACGGGGCCATCTGGGTCAGGTAAATCAACGCTGCTGAAGCTGCTCTATGCCGAAGAACGTCCTGCTGAGGGCGAAGTCACGGTCAACGGCACCGCGCTGTCGCAGCTCAAGCCTCATCAAATCGCCAAACTGCGGCGGCAGATCGGGATTGTGTTTCAGGACTACAAGCTGATTCCTAGCCGCACCGTAGCCGAAAACGTGGCGTTTGTGCTGCAGGCCCAGAGCTTCACTCGCAAAGAAATTCACCGTCGTCTGCTGCCAACGCTCAAAATGGTCGGGCTGCAGGAGAAGGCCGAATGCTTTCCAGGTGAACTATCGGGCGGCGAACAGCAGCGGGTGAGCATCGCGCGGGCTGTTGTGGGCACACCGCCCATTTTGCTAGCTGATGAACCGACGGGCAACCTTGACCCTGATAACTCACTGCAGGTGATCAAGATTTTGCAGCGACTCAACGCCATGGGCATTACGGTAATTGTCACAACCCACGATGAGCAGCTCGTGCGACAGCTGCATTACCCGGTAGTGCAAATCCGAGACGGGCGGCTGTTGCGGGTGCGCGGGTAGGGTGCTGGCAGCAGCGCTGATCTGGCGTTATGACGAGCATTGATAGTGACGGGCATTGAAGTGACGCATAGCGGCAGGAGCGAGATGCAGCCAAACTGGAGCGGCTGGGAAGAATTTAGGGCTGACCAGCAAGAAATCGTTCTTCCTGCTGGTCAGGTCGTCCATATCCCGGTTACCATCCGCTATATCGACGTAGGCGAGGCTCAGTGCGGCACAATTTTGCTGATGCATGGGATACCGACTTGGGGATATCTGTATCATGCGGTTATACCGTCTCTTGTACAGTCTGGATACCGCATTCTCGCCCCAGATTTTCTCGGTCATGGCTGGTCAGATCGCCGAGACCGATTTGATCGATCGTTTCAAAGTCAGGCTCGGATGATCACAGCCCTGCTGTCGGCACTTGGCGTTGAGCAGGTAGAGGTAGTCGGTCACGATACGGGCGGCGCGGTTGCTCTGATGCTGGCGATTGAGCACAGAGAGTTCGTGAATCGTCTGGTTATTACCAATGCGGTCTGCTACGACCGATTTGACGATGACATGCTGGATCTTGGTCATCCGCTGAGATGGAAGCCGCGCCCGATAGCAGATTTAGTTGAAGCGCTTGAAGCCAGTTTAGCGGCGGGTTTAACCAACCGCAGCCGTCTCACGCCTGAGTTCCGGCAGGGCATCATTGCGCCTTGGGCCAGCGAAATGGGAAAGTTGAGCTTGCTGCGCAACGCTTCTGCGCTGAATCCAAATCAGACGATGGCGCTGGTTGACCGCCACGGGGATATTTCTGCCGAGACGCTCATCCTCTGGGGAATGGACGACCCCTGGCAGAAGTCGGAAGATGGGAAGCAACTCGCTCAAGAGATTCCTGGTGCCGTCTTTCGAGCCATTGACGGCGCTTCGCACTGGGTGCCGCAGGATGCGCCAGAGGAGTTCTCAGCGGCGCTGCTGGATTTTTTCGCGGCTTCGCCTACTGCTGTTCGGTGATGCCGCTGATTTTGGTGGAGATAGCGCAGCAAGCCTGACGTATCTACTTGACGCACCTAGAAGTACATGACCTCTCTGAAACGCTTTGTTTCGTATGGCTCTGGCGGGATTTGAACCTGCGACCTTGGGCTTATGAGTCCCTAGTTCAGAGCGCTGTAACTCCTGTATTGTGGGAGTTCCTAGAGCTACAAAAACTCAATGACCTAAATTTGACCTAACTAACACCTGAAAATCACTCTCTGGGCTTCTAGATATACATCAGGTTCATACAGCCCAAAGATTTGCTTTTGATGAAGCAGGGTAAAGTTTTATTTCAGAGCCTTGACATCATTCTTCTATCGGGAACCTTAACAGAAAGCTTGACGTTCCTCAGAAATCATGCAAGACAGCATCTTGTACCGCATTACTACGCAAGGGCCAAAGACCCGCTCTCGTCTGCTAGCCCATATTCAGATCGATGAAATCCTGACCCGTGAGCAGATCGTCCAGCGCTCTGGCCTCAGCTATGAACAGGTGCGCCGTCAGGCAGGCAACCTCTGTCTAGAAGGCAAGCTTCGCTCCACCCTGCGCGACGGCAAGCGCTGGTATTGGCTCCGTACCGAGGAGAATGCCAGCCCTTCAGAGAAACTTTATTCAACGCCTCAGTAGTCTCAGCATTGCCGCAAATCGGGCTTGGTCAGTACGAGTAGGAAACTGAATTTCCTACCCAACTATGTACCTCCAACCTCTTAAGTTTGCGTTCTCTCTGTATCGCCTCACCTGGCAGATCATGGGCGGCATCGCTACCGGCATCTATCGAGGCGTTCAGCAGCGTCGAGTCGCCAGCCTGCCTGTCTCCGCACCTGTCTCTGCGCCAGCGCCCGTCATCACTATCGATCTCTCACCCACTGAGGTCGAGATGATTCTCGTAGCTGAATCGATTAACGATGCCGTGACCGCGCCTGACTTAGCGGCACCAGATCTGAACGAGCCTGTTCCCAGTTCCAGCGAACCTGCTCCTACAGGCGACCGCAGCCAGATCGTGAGCGCCCTGCTTGACGAAGCCTACTCGCTGGGCAAAAGCACCTATCCTGAGCTGATTGCCTATGTTGAGAAGCATACCGGAACCGGATGTAGCCGCCGCGTCATCTCGAATTGGAAGAAAGCTCGCAAGCTGGTTGCTGAAGCTGAGGCCGCATGACGCTCTATCGCGTGGTGCTGCTGCTGCTGGCCACCGCACCCCCAGCCAAAGACATCTTCCTGAAGCTGCCTCGCCTAGAGCTGAAGCCCCTGCCTGATATTGCCATCCGAGACATCATGGCCGCCCATGCGCTCGAAACTGGCCTCAGCATTGGCACAGCTCAGCTTGCAGCCCTGCAACAACGCTGCGGCGGGAATCCGATGCTGGCAAAGCGGGTGATTCAGAAAGAGTTCTTAGGGCTAGAGGATACCGCCCCTGACCATACCCAATGGGTAGACGGCACTCCCTATCTGATTGCTGGCCTGATGGTGTTCGGTATGGTGCGGGTAATCGGCATCGGCCTCAACTCCACCAGTCTCTACCTGATTGGCGGCGTACTCACCGTGCTAGTCGGCATCCTGCGCCTGATCTTCTACTCACTGCCCAAGAAATCTACCCGGCTCGGCTAATGCTTACTGTCACCCATGCTGCCCTAGCTATTGCTTCGACTTCCCTGCTCACCGGAACCGCAGATCCCTGGGTACTAGGTGCTGCGGCCATCGCTTCTCAACTTCCTGATGTAGATACCTCCGGCAGCGTCACGGGCAGAGTATTTCACCCGATTAGCCGCTGGCTAGAGGCACGGTATCCGCATCGTTCCATGACGCATTCATTTAGCGTGACTGGCCTGATTGCAGTCTTGCTACTGCCCTTGATGTTCTGGGGGGCATCACAGTTCTACTGGGCGCTGCTGATCGGCTACTGGATGGGCTGGTTTGGAGATGTGTTCACCAAGTCTGGGGTAGCTGCCTTCTTTCCACATCAGGCTCGCTTGGTGATTCCGGCCAATCCCCGCCTGCGGCTCTCTAGCGGCAGTAAGTCTGAATCAGGCGTTCTAGCCGTGCTGGTGCTGATTGGGGTGGTGAGCATCAACATCAACTCGTCAGGCGGCATCATGCGGAGCTTTGACCAGATGTTGGGTTCTCAGAGCGGCGCAATCGAAATCTATCAGCGTGAGTCAGCCCGTCATCAGGTATTCGCCACCATTGAGGGCAGACATACGATCACGCAGCAGGCGGTGGCCGGCCAGTTCGAGATTATCGGCACCATCGCGGGCGATCTGCTGGTGAAGGACAGCCAGAACCGTCTCTATCGCGCAGGCGGCAGTCCCGAAGCTCAGATTGCACCAGAAACCGTTCATGCCGCGATTGGTGCAGCAATCAACCTGGTGACGAACGAGCTGTTCCTAGATAGCCAGCCTGTCGGCCAGATGATCCGCTCGCTGCATTTGCCCCAGAACAGCTACCTCTCAGGCCAGCTTCTCATCGATGCGTTGGATCGAGAGAGCGTCCAGCTTCATGGTTCCAAGCAGTATTTTCAGCCGATTCAAAGTTTCAACGGGGTGACGGTGGAACTGGAGTCTGCTTCCCCGGCTCAGACGCTAGCCGTTCTGGGCGACATCTATGCCACTGGCAGTTTAGTTGTGAGGTCAATTTATGTTCAGTCGTAGTTACGAGAAACCACTGCCGCCCGCAACCGTAGTGCCCCTACAGCGCAAGGCTGCACCTGTGGCCGAGGCTGCTGGCATCCTGCTGGGGCAAGGGGTCTACTGGAATCCTGAGCGCCTGCCGAATGGTCACATTGTCGTAATTGGGGCGAGCGGTTCCGGCAAAACCCAAACGATCAAAGGAATTTTTTATGCGCTCCTATCTATGTATATGGAGTCGCAGAAAATTTTAATCGACTTTCATGGCGACCAGGACATCGAAGGCGAGGTCTGCTATCCGCTCCATATGGCTTCACCTTGGGGCATCAATCCGCTGAGCGTTAATCTTGACCCCGAAGGCGGTGGGCCGAACCTTCAGGCGATTCAAGCTGTCTCGGTGCTGAAGAAATCGCTTCAGTTGGGTTCAGTCCAAGAAGGAATGCTGCTGGGCGTACTGCAAGCCTGCTATCGGCAAAAGGGAATTGTCAACGAGGATGCCGCCACTTGGAACCGGGAAGCGCCGAACTTTGGGGATGTCGAGCAGGAACTTCAGCATCGAGATGAGCAGGAGGACTGCAAGGAGTCGCGGCGACTGCGGCTGAAGCTAGCGGCCACCTTTCAATATGGGGTGTTCTCGCGGCCTCAGTTTCCGCTGGATGCTGCGCTGATTCGGGTCGATTTGTCCAAGCTGCCCCCGGCGCTGCAATCTATCGCGGCAGAGTCGCTGGCCAAGCAGGTGATGGATCGGCATCGGCTGCTGGGGGAAATGAACGGCAAGGTGCCGCGTACCTTTCTGGGGATTGACGAGGCGAAGGAGATGCCGAACGGGAAAGGCGCTGCCTGTGACCGGATCATTGCCGACGGGCGCAAATATGGCCTAGCGCTTTGTTTGGCCTCTCAGTCGGAGCGGCATCTGTCGCTGGATGTGATCGGCAACTCTAGTACCAAGATTGTGCTGCCGGTCGATCAGACCGAAGTGACGCGGGTGGCGAAGAAGTTCCGATTTGCCGAGGCGAAAGTTGCTGCCCTTCAGCCCCTGCAAGCGCTGGTGCGGTTTGGTACAGATGCAAGGCCAGTTGAGATTGTTCCTTACTATGCGCGGGTGCAGTCATGAAGCAGAAACTAGCGGCGGCTCTACTCATCGGGCTGATGTCCTATAGCTGTGCAGGACAGGCTAACTCTCAGGCGCTCTCGTCCCCGACCTCGCCACCTCAGATCATTACCAGCGAGTCAGCCAATAGTCGGCAGCGTCTGAGTCTACGGCTTACCCTGTCGAGTCCAGAGGATTTGAAGGTGAGAGAAGGCGATCAGGTGCAGGCGAATCAGATCCTCAGCGACCGACTCAGAGAACGGCAGCGGCTAGAGGCACAAAAGCGGCAGCTCCAGATCCAGATTGAGCGGCTGAAGGCTCCGATTGCAGGGGCGCTCCCAGCTCGCCCGATTCCTGAAGTGGCCTCACTGCCCCCGGCAACTTTCTTAGACGAAGTGGCTGAGGTGGAACGGCAGCGCGTCATGGTGCGGCAGGCGGAGGCGGTGGTGGGGAATCAGCAGCGGATGTTGGACATGCTGGCCTCGATGCCGAGCGGTGAGCTGCCGGAAGCTACCTTGCCGCATGAGCAGGAAGTCTTGAGGCAGAAGCAGCAGGAATTGGATCAGGCTAGGGCTGAGATGAGCTTGAGTGAGGCCAAGCTGGGACAGACGCAGCAGGACAGGCAGTACCAGGAATATCTGCACTCGCTGGAAATGAGTAAGCGCGGCCTCAGCATCCAGCAGGGCGAACTCCAGCGGCAAGAGCAGCTTCAGCGGCAGGAGGAGCAGGAACGCGACCGCTCGTTTAAGCTAGCCCAGCTTGAGACGCAGATGCAGCAGTTAGACAGTCAATTATTTAGCCTTTCATCAGTCAGGAGTCCCTACAGTGGCAAGATACAGCGCATCGTGTGGAAAGAACAGAATGACCAGAACCTTTTGGTGGAGCTTACCCTTGTTCGTGATGCTGGTGGTTCCGCATCCGGTCAGGGCACAGGAGAGTGAACCACCAGAAGAGCCTGTAGAAGAATTTGTGGATGAGCCTGCTGAACCGGCTGATCCCGAAACCGTCACCACTGACCCTAACCCGCTCAACCCGGCTGGTGAGTCGCTGGATGCTCTGATTCAGATGCAGGTGAACGTGGATCTCTGGTCAACGATGCAGGGAGAGCTGCCCTGTCTGGAGGCGACCGAGTCCTGCATTCGGCAGCTCCAGGAAATGGCGATTGGGAACGCCCCAGCGCTGAGGGCAATCGATGAGCGAATTGAGCTAATCAACGAGAAGATCGATACAGCACGGGCGAACAATCAGCAGACTATCAATCTGGGTTTGTTTGAACCGGCTCTGCAATATTTCCTCAAGGTTGAGAATGTGCCTGCCGTCGCGGAAACCAGGGATAGCTCAGGCCGAGTCGTGACGCAGGGGCAGGCGGCCAGAACGGTGGGGCTGGTGGATCGGGTGATTGGGCTGTTTACGGGCAGCAGTACCCTGTCAACCATCAATGACATTCTCTCTGTAATTGGCGTACCGCTGTTCCAGGCGATTGCAGGCGGCAGTCCAGAGACTCAGCAGCGCGAGATTGCCATCGCAGATCTGCAAGTCAAAATTGCTGAGGTGGAGAACAAGCGAGGCGAGCTGGCTGAGAATCTCCGCGAGCAGGTAATTCTGCAAATGCTGGACTTTGACACGATTCGGCGCGAGTTCCAGATTGGTCAAGAGGTGGCCAAGCGTCAGCAGCTCCAGCTCCAGATCGTTGAGCAGAACTATCGGTTTGCGGTGGGCAATATGGACACGCCGCAGTTCCTAGCCCAGATCAACTCGCTGGATCGGACAAAGGCCGACACCTTCAGAGCATGGTCGAAACTGCGCTCTCAGCTGGTGCGGGTGAAGCTAACTGTTCTGGGGGCTGAACAATAAAGTAGCGGCGATTGTCCATTTGAGGCAGTGGATCACCCCTGCAAATAGAAGCTTCTGGCTGAGGGTAGGTAAATTGACATCAGCGCTGACGGCTCGCCAGAACGGATAGCCCAGCGGCAGAAAGCTGGCTCTAGGCTGAGCTTTCCCCTGCAACGCTGCGAGCTTCATTGAGGCTCTAGCCTGTCTTCTGGCCTTATGCAGCAGCGCTCTGAGCCTGTGGCGAGCTGGATGGTGGACAATCGCGCTCTGGCAATAGGCAATCTCGAACCCAGCAGCATAGGCACGCTGACAGAATTCTTTGTCGCCCAAGTTCATCAGCCTGGAGTCGAACCCGCCCACGGCTGCAAATAGGCTGCGCTGCATGAATAGATTAGCGCCAGCGCCATACTGCTCACCCTCCACATAATCCTGCTGCCGTAGATAGCTCAGGCTATCTGCATATTCAACGATGTTGGGCTGCTGAGCTTGCTAGGTGAGATGGATCGCGCCACCGACTATCGGGCTGTACTGCATCGCTGCCATGCCCTGCGCTAGCCAGTCAGGATCAGGGATACAGTCTGAATCTGTGAAGGCGATGACCTCACCGACGGCGATGGCGATGCCTCGATTGCGGGCTGCATTGTTGCCTAGCTGCGTTTCACGGCAGTAGCGAGCTGCAAACTGCTGGCAAATGGGCCGGATGGCCTCAGTCGAGTTATTGTCTACCACGATCACTTCAAAGTTGGGGTAGCTCTGACGCTGGAGAGCCTGCAAGCATTGGGCGAGCCGCTGGCTGTCGTTCTGAACCGGGATGACGACCGAGATCATTGCCATAAAAAAAGAGAGGCAGATCGCCCCTCAGATCAGGTGATTAAGAGTTAGAAATTAGACGCAATCAGCTTCCACCGCCCGCTAGCCAGGATGCCGGAACGTAGAGGTTCCCCCGGCTGCACAGGATGCCAGCTTTCTCGTTCAGGTCAGAGATTTGGTCAGCAGTCGGAGCCGCAGCCAGATCGATCTGGGTGGTGCCGCTGTGCTGGTAGGTGGTGCTGTTGGTGAAGCGGGCTACGCCACAGGCATTAGCCGTTGCTCTCCGCACCCGGTCGGTTGGAGTCTGCACGGTGACATAGCCGCCCGGTGTCTGGCCGACCAGCATTGGTTTTGAAGTTGGCAGAGCGAGTCTCTTGGGCAACGCCATTGTTGCAGCCAGGAAGGAGCTGCGTGGGCAAGCTCGCGGTGGTGATAGCAGTGCCGCCAGCGGTGAAGGAAGCCGGAATCGGGCTAGTGGTGCTGGGACGCAGCAGAATCCAACCGCAGGAGTTAGCCTGATAGTCTCGGCTGCGGAGTAAACCTTGATAGGTCATGGAAACGCTGGAGCTGGGAGATTGCCCGGTCACATAGATATTGTTCTGGGCATCGCGGAAGGCAGCAGGAATCGGCTGGGCCAGCGCCGCAGTTGCACCCGTGAACATGATACCAACAGCAGCGAGGAAGGCAGGACGAGCAAGTTTGTGGAACATAGGTCACTCCTCAGATGAGGGAAATATAGGATTGTTCGGAACCTATTAGCCAACCTCGGAGCTGTGCATCACAGAATATACGGAATGAAATATAAATCTCTCTTAAACTTGCTGCTTGCCTTTTATGAGTTCAGCTTGGCCGCGCGTTGCCGTTCTGAGATGCGCTCATTTGTGTTGAACTGAAGCAGGTGGACTGTGGCTCGTCCGCTGGGTGTTTGTCCTAGAATCTGCTCGTTTTCAATCGCAAAGTGCTCTGACCAAATCTGAAGGCGTGGGTTGAACAGAAATGCAAACTCTTGAGTCTGAGGATCAAACGAGCCAAGGTCAGTGCCTTTATGTCGGTTACATCGCCAGCAGGCATAGGCGAGATTATCACTGCTGGTCTGCCCGCCATGTTTTAGCGCAATCACATGATCGACTTCATGGACATAGAAGCTCACTGCCGCAGGCAGCAGGCAATATTCGCAGCAGGAGTTGGCGCGTTGTTCGATTTGTTGCCGCAGTGCGTCAGGAATATAGGTCACGAAGCGGATTGCGCGGTGAGCTGGGGCAGATTGCCAGTTTTGAGCATGACAATCAGATGCTCGATGCGCTCATATTCGTCGAGTTCACGTTGCTCGGTGGGGGTCAGTTCGCCGCTGTGGCTGCGGGCAAGCAGGGTTTTTAATCGTGCCTGCATTTCAGGGGTGGGGCGAAAGGCGGCAATTTGCTCTGGACTGGGCTGACTGGTCAGGAAGTCTAGGATGTGGCGGTAGATTTGGGAAGGAAAGGCGGGCTGAAGGCATTGGCGCAACAATTCGGGGAGCTGCTCCTGCAATGGGGAAAGCTGCTCTAGCAGGTCATCGGGGATTTCTAGCGTAATTGTGGCCATTGCTTAACGTCGATATTTGATTCTATTTTAGTCAGTTCCGTGAAACTACAGGTGCAGAGGGCGGCGACTGGGCGATACGTCGGGAGGACTCTTTACCCTCAGACTCATGCTCCGCCATTTCCTGATCTCGTTCAGCCTCACCGTTCTCGTCGGCTCCATCGCCCAGGCTCAGCAGGTGGAATCCGTTCAGCCGAATCAGATTCCCAGAACAGTCGCGGCGATTACCCTGCCAGCTCCCATTCTGCCGACACCCGCGCCACCCAAGTTTGACCCGCCAACCGTGAGGCCAGCACCACCGCTCTACATTACGCCAGCAGCGGGGGTGCTCAGCTCAGGCTATGGGCAGCGCTGGGGGCGGATGCATTCAGGTATCGACATTGCTGCGCCGATTGGGACTCCGGTGATGGCAGCGGCGGCTGGGACTGTGGAGTTTGCTGGATAGACAGAGGGCGGCTATGGCAACATGATCGACGTGCGGCATGGTGACGGCAGCATGACCCGCTATGCTCATTTGCAGCAGGTGCATGTCCAGAAGGGGGCTGCTGTGACGCAGGGGCAGATGATTGGCGAGATGGGGAGTACGGGGCGCTCGACGGGGCCACATCTGCATTTTGAGATTCACTTGGCGGGGAAGGGGGCGGTGAATCCGGTGGCTTATTTGCCTTGAGGATTGTGACAAACCCTTGAGGCCAAGATGTCTCGTCTTCAAACGGCTATTGAGCTTAAAAAATCGATCGCGCCGAGCGCGAAGGAGAGAGAAAAGAAAACAGGGCAGAGGGCAAAAGGGTAAAAGAGCAAAGGGCTAGCGAGTCCTCGACGCAGAACAAACAACCCGAAAACCGTTGTTGCTGAGGCGAGTCCCCGCATCACGGTAGTTGCGAGTGGCAGAACGGCAATTCCGAGGATTGAAGCCCCACGAACCGCCCCGCAGAACTCGTTTTGCGTCTTCTTCAGCTTCTGGATCTAGCCAAGCGCTACCATCTTCAGGTGCGCCCTCAAAATTATCGTGCCAGTGGTCTTCGCACCATTCCCAGACGTTACCGTGCATGTCATATAGCCCCCAAGCATTCGCAGGAAAATCCCCTACGTCAGTAGTTTCTTCACGGTAGCTGCCTTTCCCGCCGCGACCATACGAACCGCTATAGAATTTCTCCTTGATGGTTCGATCTTCTCCGCAGTAGTTCGCCAAATCAGTTGTAATCGTCTCGCCAAAGTAAAAAGGTGTGGTGGTTCCAGCTCGACAAGCATATTCCCATTCAGCTTCGCTAGGTAGGCGATAGGGTCTGCCCGTATATTGAGCTAACCGCTGACAAAACTCAGTCGCCTCATGCCAAGAAATCTGCTCAACTAGACGATTTCCCCCTTTGAAATTAGAAGGATCAGGCTCTAGATCTCGTTCGGCTTTGGGCATGGCTGCTACGGCTTGCCACTGAGCCTGCGTCACCGGATACTTTCCCATAAAAAAGGTCGAAACAGTGACGAGGTGCTGCACTTCATCGTCCCAGCGCTCTATCTCATCTTCTGGAGAACCCATTTGAAAGCTGCCACCCTGAATCAGCACCATATCCAACCTGATGCCGTTGCCCAACTCTTCTGGGTAGAACTGAGCTTTACGGGTTTCTTTGCGAATCGTCAGTTTCATGAGTAATACCCGCAAATAAATTGCGGGCTAGAGGGGCAAACCCATTGAAATGGGTTGGGGGTATTGGTTGATTGAAGGCGTTAGGTTGAGGGCGGATGAGGTCATTCTAGGAGAAAGATAATTGAGTGGCATGAGATGACCGTTTGGAGGACATATTATCATTTGGTTTGGGCAACGTGCGATCGGTTGCCGTTGATTACCTCAGCCGTCGAAGCTGAATTGTATGATTATCTTGGTGGCAAGAGTCGTTCGCTCAATTGTCCAATTCATGCTCTGGGCGGCGTTATAGATCATATACATCTGGTTGTTTCAATTCCCCCTAGTTTAGCCATTGCTGCGTATGCAAAACAGATAAAGGGCAGCAGTTCGCGTTTTATGAATCAACTGAGTTTAGAACAACAGTTTGCATGGCAGCGAGAATATGCTGTATTTTCGTTGGGTAGCAAGCAACTTGATCAGGCGGTTGCTTATGTTCAGAATCAGAAAGAGCATCATGCACAAGGGACGATTATACGAACATTGGAACCAAATGCTTGTCGATGAAGATATCTGATGTCTGTGAATCTTGTTCGCAGCGTCCGTGATTAATGCCCGCGAATGACGCCCGCGAATGACGCCCGCGAATGAATTGCGGGCTGGGGAAGCAAACCCACAAGTGGGTTGAATTTTGCTCTCAGAGAGCCTTTGTGTGTTTCTAGCCCAATGGCTCGCAATTGAAATATGAATTGGAGGAAGCAACCCTGCGAGTGGCTCGAAATCCAACCCCAAAAAATCATGTGTATTTCTTTCTAGCCCACCAGAGGTGGACTTGCTTCCCTAGCCCGCAATTCATTCGCGGGCGTTAATCGCGGACTGACGCAGAACAAACAACCCGAAAACCGAAGTTGAGGGCGCGAAACCTCGCATCATAGCGGTCGCGAGCGGCAGAACGGCAATTCCGAGGATCGATGTTCCACGAACCGCCCCGCAGGACGTAGTATGCTTGCTCTGAGGGCGTTTCACCGATCCAAGCACTACCATCTGTCGGCGCGCCTTCGTAGTTGCTGTACCACTGATCTACACACCACTCCCAGACATTACCGTGCATGTCGTAGAGACCAAAAGCATTGGCAACGGCGAATTGCCCTACCGGAGTTGTGCCCTCAAAATCCTTTTCCTTCGTTACTCTAATTTTGTTGTAGGTTGGATACCAGTTAGAATTTGCCAGATCAGGAGTAATCGTTTCTCCAAAATGAAATGGGGTTGTGGTGCCAGCTCGACAGGCATATTCCCACTCCGCTTCTGTAGGCAGGCGATACTCTTTGCCTGTAAGCTGTGACAGCCGCGCACAAAACTCAGATGCATCTAGCCAAGAAACCTTCTCAACTGGCCGATCTGCTCCCTTGAAGCTAGAAGGATCAATCTCTAGCTCCCGCTCTACCTGCGGCAAGCCTGCCACCACATTCCACTGGGCCTGTGTCACCGGATACTTGCTCATAAAGAAGGTGGAGACAGTCACCTCATGCTGTGGACTTTCACTGTCTCGTCGCTCTGGCTCGTCGTTTGGTGAACCCATCAGGAATCTCCCTGCTGGAATCGCCACCATTTCCAGGCTGACCGCTTCACTCAACGACTCCACGTACCCAGAAGTCTGCCGTCGCTCTTTTTGGATCACCACTTTAGGCTGACGACCACCTTGACGCTGAATCGTTACAGTTGCCACTTCAAACTCAAATGGCTCCAGCAGCTCGGTTTCTTCTATCTCCAGCAAAGCCGTTTCAAACTCGAACTCCTGTAAGGGCGGAAAGGCTACAGGTTCCATCCCTGAAGGCACAGATGGGGGCTGCACTGTCTGATCTGCCAAAGCCGCATAAGCACCGCCTAGACGCCGTAGCACCTGGCGGGTAATCTGGGCAAAGGGGGCAATCTCCTGCTGAATGGCACTATCCCAGGCAGATTCAAACGCCAGAAATGCCTCAAAGCTGCGAATCGCGACGCCCGTGCGCTCCTCAATGAACTTAGATAGCCGCTTGAGAATCACTTCTTCCAAGACAGCCTCGGTGTCAGACTTGCGGGTAGCATCCACCAAATAGTCTCGCACTCCCTTGTAGAACTCATAGCGAACGGTGTCGCTGGCATCTGCGCCTACTGGATAGAGCAAGCCGCTCATAAACACTTCTGCCACATGCACCGGGCTGGCCTCTTGCGGCATCAGCTCCCGCTGAATCAGATGAACAATTGGCAAGCTGACCTGAGTAGCTGCCATCATGCCTGCAAGCCGTCTGGCGCTGAATGAGGCAGTTGCCCAGAAGCGATTCACCCGCTCCTCTGCTGAGAGTGGCGCTGCATCTGCATCTTCTTCTAGCTGTGTAGCGATGAGGACATCATCTAGCACCACTCCTGCGGTCTTAGCCTGTCGCCTACCCGCAATCACGCTTGCCCACCGCTGTAATGGCTTAGGTTCTAGCGTCACCACCGGCAGCTTCAGTTCGGTAGCTGGATCAACATCTAGCCAGCCTGGTAATTCATCGACATGCAGATCCAGATTGGCCATTCCAGGTGCATCTGCACTCAGCCCAACGGCAATGCCCGCCCCCAAAGCGCTCCGCTCCCAAAGCGCTCCGCTCCCAAAGCGATTCTGGAAGGAGCTGCAACACCGTCACTGATGTTTGCCCTGCCCATTGATCCAGCAGTGGCTTAATCCGGCCTGACCTCCAGGCGGGAGAGATGCAGTCACTCACCACCAAAATCAGTCGTCGATTGGAAACATCCAGCAACTCTTTGGGGCTACGTGAGCGGCGGTTATGGCTCTTTCTCCCAGCAGAAAGTTGTAACGAGTCACCTGCCGTCTGGAGATACCAGGTTCGCACGTCTCGGAAGGCTCCCTGGCGCTCCATTAGCTGCTGAAACTCGGCAATGGTTTCCTCCCAAATCGGCAAGGAGGCTGATTCTTCAACCACAATCGCTAGCTCCAGCCAGCGTTCTGGGGCAGGACAGAGCACAGGCGTCCAAATCTGTTTCTCAGCAATCTGAACTGCCGTGGCTTCTTCGTCCAAGACAACGCTGATTCGAGATGGGATTTTCCGCATCAGAGGCCGCAGCGCACGGGCAATTGCCAATTTGTTGGGCAGCGCTGGAGCAGCCGGAGCGCGAAACGGCAGAACAGGTATCTCTCCGCCCTGCGATTTGGGAGCAGAGGTATAGACCGTCGCGGCGGGTTCAATCGGGGGCGGCGGGGGCGACGGTGTGGAAGGTTTCGTCTCTATCACGACTTCACTCGAAGTCTGAACCTCTGGCTGTGCTGAGGTCGCCTGCTCTGGCTCCATCTGCATTGCTAGCCACAGCATGTCTGCCAGCTCATCTGCACTCAGATCCAGCTCTACTTGCTTCAGCAGACTGACTAGACCAGCAACCGTGGCAGGGGGCTTGGCTGACTTCATCGGCTAGGCATTGGTGAGGTATCGGAACAGTTGCTCGACAAGATCATCTCTGCTCTGGCCTTCGGGGGCGCGGTCACGGGTAACAAGATAGATGGCGTTGAGCAGCTGGTCGGTGGCGAGATCGCCCTGGTTTCGCCGCTCAATGAACTGCCCAATCAGCGCCTTGGCATCTTCGCTTAGCTCCCCCAAATGAACTGTGACAATCCGTTCCAAGTCTTCCTGACTCGGTTCTTTCATGTCCAGCCGCAGGCAGCGCCGCAGGAACGGAGGTGGAAAGTCGCGCTCGCCGTTGCTGGTGAGAATCACGAACGGAAAGGACTGACAGCGAACTTTGCCGTTCTGGATCTCGGCTGTAAAATCCTGGGCAGTAAGCTCCTGGTCATCGCTATAAGCAGTCCCCACCTCAATGCTAGGATAGTCCTGGGCGATCCGCTGGAGTTCGGGAATCAGAAACTCGCCTTCTTCAAACACATGCAGCAGGTCATTCGGCAAGTCGATGTCGCTTTTATCAATTTCGTCAATCAGCAGCGCGCGCGGGCGAGCAGAGGGCAGCATTGCTGTTCCCAGTGCCCCTAAGCGAATATAGCGCCCAATGTTCTGCACATTATCTTTGCCCTGGGATTGAGCATCCTGCAAGCGCCCAATCGCGTCGTAGTTGTAGAGTCCATCTTTCAGCGTCGTGCGGGTGGTGACTGACCAGGTTAAGACTTCTCCTAGCTCTAGCTCTCTGGCAACGGCATAGGCCAATGAGGTTTTGCCAGTTCCAGGCTTGCCCGTCACCAGCAGCGGACGGCGGAGATACAGAGCGGCATTGACCAGATCAATTTCTTCCTTGCGTACCTGAAATGTCGCGCCCCGGCTTTGCTTGGTTTCAAACCGCCGCCAGCTGGGAGAGAGCGGCAAGTCCTCAATGCCAGCATGAGGCGATTTCGTTCCCTGAAAGATTCTCCAGTCGCTCATAGGTTAAGACATCTCATATTGAAAGATTTCAGGCAGTCGATTTGGATCTTCCCGCAGCAGGGAAAGATGGTGGCCAATATGGGCATCGGGGTCGCAGGTGTAGGAATTTGAGCGCTCCTGCCTCACCTGCTCTTCTAGCAACTCTATTACACAGCATTCTAGAATCCTGTCAAGCTCTGAGCGACCGTTGCACTGAGTCAGGTTTCGCCTTAGCCAAAGTCCTACAGGGATGCCTGCTCGTAATAGAGCACCAAACGCTTTCTCGAAGGTTATGTTTGCAGGAAGCTGCGTCAACTGAAAAACCTTCGTTGTCGGTAGTTGTAGCTTTATGAGTAGTTCATTTGAGTCCTTGCAGTCATCCACGGCAACAGTCCCTTGTAGCAGTTGCTGCCCTGTCGCTTGCTGTAACGTTTCCCATTTCTGCTTCCAATTTCTCCGACAGGGTATATACGTTCTATCTACTCGCTCTATTGAGCGTACAATCACTTTATGTTCATGACCAATCGGTTGCAAAGTGTCATACATTTCTGTTTCCCATGTATCTACGGGATGGCTAAGCAGCTTACGTGGCAAAAAGATCTCAATTGTTAGGTCTAGAGGCTCTTCTTGCTGGCTAAGAAATGCTTGCAACAGTCTTGACATTTCCTTTTTATGATCGTCTTCATCCAGTTCAAATCTAAAAGTATCGTTCTCTGTATATCCTTCTGGAAGATTGAGCTTCTTGCGGTTGCTCCAATCCCAGCCTGTGGCGCTGCTAGAGACAAACCAAGCTTTAACAAAGTACCGATCAGATCTGGGATTTGTGTCTTGAATCATGATGGCCAAATATGACATCTGGCTGATAGTCGGTGCAGACTGAATTTGCCCCAATAGCGCTTGCCAGTTATGCCCCTGTGAAATAGCCCAGTCTTGTAGCTGTTGATTGATGTTAGGGACGGCCATTGCCAAACGCGCCGCAAACTGTAGAATTCGACTGATCTGGGCATCTCCTGGCGGCATATCTTGAAGTTCAGCCACAATCGTGGCCAGTGTCTCTGGCATAGGACATGGCCAACCCTTTGGACAGCAGGCATTAAAAGCCTGTCTGACTTTGCTCTCAATTGTGCTGTAATACGGCGACAAGAGTTCAATCAGGCTGAGAGCTTCAATAGCATTGGCCAGAATCTCAGTCGGAATCAAGAAAGCGATTTGAGCTTCTGCCCGTTTTTTCTCTGCTGCCACCGTCATGCCCACAATGCCGCCATTCTTCTCATCCCAAACTGGAGAGCCGCTAAAACCAGGCAGCACGGGATAGCCTTGGGCTTTAATCGCTTCAATCTGCACCCAGCCATCATCCCCTCGCTGGTCTAGCAGTTCGCCTGATGCCCAGATGCCGGAGTCATGCCCTTGAGGAAACCCAAAGGCCCCAAATGGATGTTTCCACCAGGCCGTTGCTCTGAGTAGAGACAGCGGCTGTATCCCTTCAGGAATGGCTCCTTCTAGCTTCAAACCTGCAATATCCTCTCCTCGTCTACCAGGATTGACCGGACTCCAGAAGATAACTTGAGCCTTCAAAGGAGCAGAGTCTGCATTAGAGGCGAAAGGAAAGTCTAGCTCAACCAACGCCGTAGGCGATTCTGAAGTCATTTGCAGAATTCCCAGCGCCTCAGTCACGACATGAGCACAGGTGAGCAAGCAGGAATCTGTGATCAGAAATCCAGCGCCCACCACGCTGCCATTGGCATGTCGAATTCGAGCGATCGCCTTTTTGAGTAACCCGATCTCAGGATTGAGTGACATTCGTTTCTACTTTGTCCCTGTCTCGGCTTCTTTCCACTTCAACGTAATCTCGTAATTGACCTCACTGCCCACAGAAGCAAAAACGGCTCCAGCGTCAACCGTCAGCTTGATACCAAATTTCACCTCTACTTCGCTGGCAGGACTGTCGAGCTGCTTCAGTTTGGCCAGAACCACCGAGGCGACAGGTTTAACTTGCTCTAAGGCAGCTTCAAGCGTCTGTTGGGCTTTCAAAACCATCTGACCCGAAGGGGCTGCTACCCGCTCGACAGCAGCACTTTCGGGTTCATCAACCTCTACTAAGAACGTGGTGCCGTCCTCTAGCGTAAATTCAGCGAGCCGTTTGTCATTCATAGGGGATCGTGGGAACTTCTCTTCAGTTATGACTCCATACAGGTTTTTTACTGCATTTTCCTAAACATTACTTTAGATTAAGCTCGGTCTTGCTGCAAACAAGCTTTCAGAACCAGTCAATCGGCTGTCTGCTGCTGTTTGCCTTGATGGGAACCCTAGAACCAGAAGATTGAATCACCGCGACGATCGCACGCGAAAGGGACGGTCGTTTTTTGTGACCAGTTGACGTGCCGTGAATTGAGAGTTATCACAGTAGTACAACGATGCGTACTGAAATCGGTTCGGCAGGAGGAATAAGATTGTGAATTCTTGGTTAATTTATGCTCATCTGGTAGGCTCTCACTTTGCTAAGTGGGCATAAATTTTTGAAGCATTCCTGATATCTGACTGTCAAAACTGGCTAAGTTACGCGGGTTGTGTCCCTCATTTGGAAACAATTCATGCTTGAACTACCTGAATTTCAAAATCCCGCCTTGCGCCTGCAAGCCCTGACCCACAGCTCCTATGCCAACGAGCATCCCGGCTCTACTCACAATGAACAGCTAGAGTTCATAGGCGATGCCATCCTGAAAATAGTGCTGTCTGTGACGCTCTACCAGAATCATCCTGAGCTGCGAGAAGGGGCACTCACCATTCGGCGCTCTGAACTAGAGAGTAATGAGACTCTTGCCGAGGTTGCGACACGCCTGAATCTGGGCAGCCAGTTGCATCTGGACAATGGCACCAAAAAGCAGGGAGGCCGAGAGAATGACAAAATTCTCAGCGGGGCGCTAGAAGCGATAATCGGCGCTTACTTCCTGGAGGCAGGGCTGGAACCAACCTGGCAGTATATTA
>NZ_JAYGHM010000049.1:0-14614 GCF_034931125.1 Rivularia sp. UHCC 0363
AACCGCAAGCGGTGTAGCGGGAGAGCGTCACCACCCTCAATACTATTTCTTCTGCGATTTAGCTTTTTTTGGTTCAGATTCACTATCAGGCTTGAGCGCAGATTCAGCAGTAACTTGCTCAATATTAACAATCTTACCGCCCATGCGAGTTACCCGCTGCATTTCTTCGTTCATCCGGTTGTAAGGTACCGTCATAAATACGCTACCGCTACGACGAATTTGATAGTTGTTTTTATCTGTTTCGTTGTTCTGACGCAAACCTACAACTTCATAACGAAACATCCGGCTGCTAGCGCTAGAAATTCCATTAGTACCAACTGTTGTTTGTCCGTACATAAAATTACCCCCCGTTACGATTTTGGATTTTAGATTTTGGATTTTGGATTAAGTTAGGGTAGTGAGGAGTTAGTTAGGAGTGAAGAGTGAGGAATTAGGAGTTAGGAATTATTTCTCCCCATCTCCCCATCCCCTTGTCCCCTTTTCCTCCCATCTCCCTCTCTCCCCATCCTCTTCCTAAGCTGGTGTGACGCTGACTATTTTTCCACCTTGACGCAGAATTTGCTGCATCTTATCTGATAGACGTTCGTAAGGTACAACGATCGCGTAGCTGCTGCGTCTTACTTTGGGATATTTGGGGAAAATTTGACCAGTCACTTCGATGCGATAGGAACGGTCTCCGGTTCCGACTGCGTTACCTACATTTCTTCTTGGAGATACATCGTTGCTTGCACGGTAGTTCCAGTTAGTATTACTACCTGAAGGTCCAACTATTGAAGATGCGCTATTGGTTCCCAATTCCCGCGCTAAACGAGACTTGTTTCCTTCTACCTGAGCGCGATCGCTATTGGCATAACCCCGGTATAAACGGAACATCCGGTTAAACCCTACGGTTTTTTGACCCGTTTGAGTTGCAAATCCGCGATAGCAAGGTACTATATTATCGCCGAAATTTTCGCTATACTCCATCGAATCGATGTAGGAGTCTATCTCAACATCGTACCCTTGGTTATGATACAGGTCGTTATGGTAGCTCACTTCCGACTCATCGTAAGGAGCGCGACCTAATAAATGTTTGTAATTTAGTTCGATAAATCGAGTTTGGAAGTTGTTGTAGAAAAACTTGTTTTTATACAATTCCGATTTTGCCACTGTACGAACAAACTCGCGCACGCTCATGTTACCGTCACGCAAAAGTGACTCAGCACTTGTAAGTCGTTCCGCAGCCATTAAATAATCGTTGCCCAAAAGCTGCCGATATGTAGCACGAATTACGCCTTCTACATCTTCCTTCGTGGCGTTGAGACGTAGTTCTACTCGCGGTAACTCATCAAAGGCTTCCGTTCCTAGCCTGGATGCTGCTGATGTAATCGCCATTGCTATTATCCCCTTTATTTTCACACTTCTGACGAAGCGATTTTTGATATTTTTTTATCTAACTTTTTAAAAACAATGCCCGGAGACCGATACAACTGCTAGGTGATAAACCCCATCCAGCACTTGCATCCCTCTCCGGGCTGAACGCAATAATTAGCTTAAAGCGTTGATTGCATAGTCCATGTAGGTGTTTGCTTCGTTAGCAGCTTGACCGCTCAAACCGTGATTGCTTTTGATGTACTTCAAAGCTTCTACATACCAGCTAGGAGACAAGTCAAAAGAACGGTTGATTTCGTCCAAACCTGCAATCAAATACTCGTCCATAGGACCTGTACCACCAGCTACCAAACAGTAAGTTACCATTCTTAAATAGTGACCTACGTCGCGAGCGCACTTGGACTTACCGCGAGAATCAGCAGCGAACTGAGGTCCCTGCATTTGAGTGGTGTAAGGGAATTTCTGGTAAACAGCTTGAGCTGCACCATCAATTAATTGCTGAGCTTTATTGGTCAAACCACGAGCAGCTTCCATGCTAGCCCCAGCCCGATCAAAACGACCGTTAACAGCCTGTAATTCAGTGTTGCTTAAGAAACGACCTTGAGTATCGGCAGATGCAATTGCTTCGGTAATTGGTGTCTTCATGTCTTACAATCTCCTTTATGTCTTGTTCTTTTTTTTGCCGGGATACCGATTTGGCTCCGGGTTTTTCTCTTTGTGCGATTACAGATCTGTGTTACGCAACCGCAGCAGCAGCACGGTCAAAGTAACCACCCAATTCAGACATTAACTGGCTGCAATCACCCTTGGTGATTCCATTGGGGTCATTAGCCATTTTGATCGCAGTATCTTTCATTTTTTGAACACCAACTGCTACAGAAGAACCGGGAGTACCCAAAGCTTGGTAAGTTTCGCGCAAACCATTCAAGCAACGGTCATCTAATACGCTAGCGTCACCCGCAATCATAGAATAGGTCACATAACGCAAGATGATTTCCATGTCGCGTAAGCAAGCAGCCATACGACGGTTGGTGTAAGCGTTTCCACCAGGAGCAATTAACTGGGGCTGTTCTTCAAATAATGAACGAGCAGCATCGGTAACGATTTGAGAAGCATTGCTGGTGATCCGGTTTACGGTATCTAGACGCTTGTTGCCTTCTTTCACCATATTGCTCAGAGCATCTAATTGCTCGTTGCTCAAGAATTCGCCTCTAGAATCGGCTTGAGAAACTACTTTTGCGAATGCGTCTAACATCGACTTTTTCTCCTGATTGCTTAGTTTTTAAGTATGCCTTGATTAAAAATGGCAGTGTTTTATCAGCGGATGGGATATAACAGATGTTGTTTTAACTGCCTTTTTGTTTTTCTCAATTTCTTTGTTCGATAACACCGAATTAGAAATATGAGAATCTTGGCTTATTTTATGAGAAATCGACAACCTTTACAAACTGATTGTCCCTTTTAACTTTTGCCTGTTATTTACCCCTCCAAATTATGTTTATACACTGCTATCAGGGCATAATGTATTACAAAATATTAATAAATGCGATACTCCAATAATAAATACCTCAAAACCTTTACATATAAGAGTTTTGCCTTAAAAAAACAGGTTTTTTTTGTTACAAAACTTGATGTATTTCCTTATAAACATTTATTGATTTAGTTTTTAGGTTTTCTTAACTATGCCAAAACCTTATGTAGGGCAGGTATTTGAGTAGTATGATACATTTGCGACTCCTAGCGACCTACTTAATAGTTGTTAACAAAAATCGACCATTAAGTAAATGTAAAGATTTGAGAATTATTTTGCGATCGCTAAAAGGGAAAAAGCCCGAAAGACTTGCAGATAAAGGCATAGAGTAAAAAGTTCCCAGCGAACAGTTCCTCAGAGGAGGGGATGGGGAGAAAAGGAGTTAGGAGTGAGGAGTTAGGAGTTAGGAGTTAAAACTAGTGCGAGCATCTTGCTCGCTGTTTAACTACCTTGTCTAGGGCAAACGCATCTTATTTTTACAATGCTTACGGGCTAAAGGTTTCAGCCATTATTTAGTTTTGTAACTAAAATTCATAACCCTTGCGTAGCAAGGCTTACAGAATTTAGATGCGTTTGCCGTGCTACCTTGTCCCCTTGTCTCCCCGTTTCCCCATCCCCCCATCTCTTCTAAAATAAGCTTTACAGGTATATTTTTGAAATAAATGCTTTACAATTGGATACTTTTCTTTATTCAGATTAATAATTTGTTGAGTCGCAATTTTAGTACGTGATAAAAGCGACTATTTAAATGCTAGCTACGTAATAATATTGAGATAATGCCGAGAAAATAGATTATTTTAATTTAAATATTGTTATATATAGAACATTCTGCTTACACAGGATAAACCAAATTAGATGTTCAACATTTAATTATGTAAATATGCAGTTAAAATCTTGCTATCACTGGGATTATTGCTTAAACCTTAAATCAATACAATGTTTCAATATTAATTTATTTATGTAAAGATGAATTATAAAATTTATAAATTGGATTCGTATTTTCTATTTTTAACGATCGCACTTAACGTCGTCTTAAAACTTGTAATAAAGTTAAAAATACTTGAGGAAGAGGTGCAACAACTTCAACTAAATCGTTAGTTAGGGGATGTTTTAACTGAAGTTTCCAAGCGTGTAAAGCTTGTCCGGGTAAATTCACTCCTACCGAACGACCGGAACTATAAACAAAATCTCCGACAATTGGATGACCGATTTGAGAACTATGGACGCGAATTTGATGGGTACGTCCGGTTTCTAACTGAAAGTGCATTAATGTATAGTTTCCCAAACGTTCTTTTATTTGCCAATGGGTAACAGCTTCTCGTCCACCTTTTTCCACGGGAACAACTGCCATTTTTTTTCTTTCTTTAGGATGACGACCTATAGGTAAATTAATGGTACCTCTGGCTTCTTTGGTAGCACCGTAGACTACACCAAGATATTCTCTGCGTGCGGTTTTGGCTTTAAGCTGTGCTTGTAAACTGTGGTGTGCAACTTCGGTTTTGGCGATCGCGATCGCGCCTGTGGTATCTTTATCAAGTCTATGGACAATTCCGGGACGTTGAACGCCACCAATTCCCGGTAAATTGGGACAATGAGCTAAAAGTGCATTAACTAAAGTTCCATCGGGATGACCTGGTGCTGGATGAACTACTAAATCCGCTGGTTTATTTAAAATCAGTATGTGGTCATCTTCGTAAAGAATATCTAAAGGAATATCTTGCGATCGCAATTCTAAAGGTTCGGGTTGGGGTATCGTTAAAACTATAAAATCCCCTGCTTTTATGGCTACTTTCTTAGATTTACAAATTTGACCATTAACTTGAACGTTACCTTGTTCGATCAACTGTTGAATTCGCGATCGCGATAAATCGGTTTCTTTTTGAGAAAGGTAACTATCCAAACGCGAACTGTTTTGTTCCACTCTTAAAGATATTGATTGATTTGGGATCATTTGTACAAGATATATTTAGAAAGAACGAGTAGGGGAAATGACATCGGTAATCTTAGACCGATAAAAGATTAAACAAAATAAGTTAACATAAAAAATCTATAATTATCCTGATTTTGTATTTCCTAACCTGGAAATGTAAAAGGTTAGCATTTATACATTTAACAAAAATTGATCGTAACTAACGAGATAGAAAACTAATTAACCGTCGAACTAAATTTAAAACAGCAATCTTGATTTGGTTTTATTTGACTTTGCTGCAAACAGTTTATCAACTGTATACTTTATCGAAGTTTATTTTGATCGGGATATTTACAGCATTTTAAGTTAGCTACTTAAGTCATAGGAATGAGTTAAGTATTAAACGTCACCTGTTTATTGTGATCGACAACTTATGAAATTATTAAATTTACGTTATTTGGCAGTTTTTGCCAAAATATTGCTTAAAATCATGTAATATATAAAATTTTGGTGGTAAAATAAAAAACCTACGAATAATTATAACTACATTGCTTTGCTATTTTAGAAATAATTCTGCAATGGTAAAATTTCCCTATATGATTCGGCTCAAAGTTCCTTATTTTTGTTCTAGTATTTAAATTAGTGACTCCATAAGGAACGCGCAATATGTGCTAGCAACTATCTGAAAAACTAAGTTGACTGTTTCTTAGATAAGTTTGGCTTTTCTTTATTTTAGCGAAAACATTATTAATAACAACTTGAAACCGAATCCAATTGATATGCAAAATAATCAATCATCTTTACATCAATATTTTTCTTTTGATTTTGGTCTATTGGAAGACGATCAAAATGAAGAAGTATTACTTGAAGATTTAAATGATAACGATGATTCTTTCATTCATTATCAGGAATTCAACAGTCATCAAAATTTAGATGATTCCAGCTTAAACGCATCTCAACCGTATATCAATCAACAATTAGATGACAAGATATATCACAGCGGAGATAGTTTCCTAAACACAAGCGTTAATTATGATAGTGGAGAAGATTATTCGACTGTAGAAGAGAATGAAATCCATTATCTCAATTTTATTAGAAAATCTGAAATAGCAGTTTCTCAACAGAAAGCTTTAGAACCATTACGTTACAGAGACGATCGGCAAGAAGAGAATCTAAAGACTTACACCATTGTTTGTATTGATGATAGTAGAGCCGTAGTCAACGCGATCAAAATGTATTTAGATGATAAAATATTCTCTGTAATTGGCATCAATGACCCATTAAAAGCTCTAATGCAAATTGTCCGCTTAAAGCCGGATGTGATTTTGCTAGATATTAGTATGCCGACATTAGATGGATATGAATTATGTTCTCTATTGCGGAAACATTCCTCCTTGAAAGAAACCCCGGTAATTATGGTAACGGGAAGAAAAGGAATTATTAATAGAGTTAAAGCCAAAATGGTAAAAGCCTCCGATTATTTAACAAAACCCTTTCAGAAAAAAGATTTGTTGAAAGTGATGTTTAAATATATTGTGTAATAGGGAATGGGGGATAGGGGGAAAGGATAGATCGTGTAGTAAGTATTTTCACTGAAGTGCGGTTCTTTGATTGTTAAGTGTATAACAGTACTGAACTGATAAGATTATGAAACAGCTTTATGAAGAGCATTTACTCAAACTTCTGTGCGAAAGCTTCAGCGACAATTGCTAGTTACAGTGCATCTACCATTTCTCTAACATTGCTGTGCTTGTCCTCACCATTACTTGCTATTAGTACAGCAGCACAGACACCAAATAATCCCAGTCCCGAACAAGCAGCAATTGTGAGTATTAGGGGTGCAGTATCTACCTTAATAGAGGTGTTGCGGAGTGAAAATATCGAAGCTAGAGTTAATGCTGCGCGTGCATTAGGTGGAATGGGGACTCAAGCCAAAATAGCCGAACCAGCTTTAACGGTAGCGCTATACGATCGAGAACCGCGAGTGCGTTACAGTGCTGCAACTGCGATCGCAAATCTCGGTGGAGATACTAAAGATGCTTTTCCTGAGTTACTCAAAGCTTTAAAAGATGAATCGAAATGGATTCGTTTGGATGCTGCTTATGCTTTGAGCAATGTTGCGTTGAATCTGCAAGCAAAGGTTCGCGATTTATCAGTAGAAGAATTAAATCAAGCAGTTACTAACTTTGAAAACACCTTGAAAGTTATGGAAGATTCTAAGTTAGAAATTCCGGAGCAAGCTATTAAATCTATTGATGATTTGCTGGATAGTTTGAAAAGAGAGAAACAGCGGGGATAATAGGATTTTGGATTAAAGCCCTCACCCTCGAAGGGTGGGGCTACAATTACAAAGCCCACCTGCGTGGGCTAGTAAGTAGTAGGTTGGGTGAAGAAAGCGCGACCTAAGATGATTTTTGCATTTTATTGAGTAATTAAATAAAAGGGGCTTATGCAAGAACTTAAACACCAAGAACCATTAGAATTCGTTCAAAACATTTTTGAAGAAACAGGTAAATCACAAAGAGATGCTGAAAATTTAGCTAATGCATTAACTCGGTTAACAGGTGATTTATATACAGAAACTGAAAGATTTATTTTTGAACTATTACAAAATGCTGATGACTTACCTAACACGGAAGGTAAAGTAGATGTAAAATTTGTTGTTCTCAAAGAGCATTTTCTTATTTTACATAACGGACAACCTTTCGACTACGAAAATGTAGACGCAATTTCCAGTATCTCCAAAAGTACAAAATCGAATAATCCGGAACAAACGGGCTATAAAGGAATTGGATTTAAATCTGTTTTTGCTGATTCAGAGTGCGTGTATATTAATTCTGGCTCCTTCTCCTTCAAATTTGACAAACATGATAAAACACATACAAATATTGACAAGACTCCTTGGCAAATAAAGCCTATTTGGGTAGAACAAAAGAATTATCCACAGGAAATTCAACAGTATCAAGATTTTTTTTCATCTCCTGTAGCTACTGCTATTAAAGTAGGACGAGAAAAAATTGAAGAATATAAACAAAAATTACATAGACTATTTCATGACCCAAGACTAATTTTATTTTTACGGTATGTGAAAAATATTGATGTTATTGGGTTAACCAATAATTTCAATGTTGATATTCAAATTACTAAGAATAAACAAAGTGAAAAATATCAAATCATTAAGAATAGAGAAACTACCTATTGGCTAGTTAAAGACTTTGAATTTGATGTTTCGCAAGAAGTGCGAGAAAAGATGGAGGGAGATAAGAAAGTTCCAGATAAACTGAAAAAGGTTGAACGCTCTAAGCTTAGTTTTGCTGCTCAAATTAAAAATGATAAATTAGAAGCAGTAGATAAAGATAATTCAGTCTTATTCACATATCTACCAACGAACGTTAAAGAATACGGTTTTCCATTTTTAGTCAATGCTGATTTTCTTACCACAGCTAATCGGCAAGAAATTCACCATGATAACGTTTGGAACATCTTTATTTTTGAGCAAATTGGTTATCATATTTTTTCATGGATTGCCCAATTAGCTCAAAATCAGACGTATAAAAATCAAATCACAAGTCTTGTTCCATCTAAATACACTTCTTTACTCAGTGAAACTCAAGATGCATTTAATCAAGGATTTGACTTAGCTATCAAAGAGATTGCATTTCTACCTTGCGAGGATAATGATTCCAAACTGTTAATGGTTCATCAAGCTATAATTGACGAAATAGAGATTATTAAGATTTTACCTGCTGAAGAGATAAGGCAATTTTTTGACGTACAACGTCACTTTATAAGTAACTCTTTAACAAATAAAAGGAATCTCAAACAATTCAAAATTAAAGCTTTTGATACTACAGCACTCTGTAATTTTTTTGAAGATTCCCAAGAATATGAGAATCTGATTCAAAATAACCCTTTTCTAAATTTCACAGTAATTGAGCATTTAGGAAGTAAAAATGTATCGAATGAAGATTTGGTTTCTATACCTTTTATATTAGATGAGGAAGAAAATTTTATCAGTCCAGATAATTTATACTTTCAAATAGAACGTTCCGAAAAAGAATTATTAAATTTTTCAAGTTTTCATTTTATTCATCCCGATATAGACCAGTCTATTCAAAAAGATAAAAAGTTACTAAGTTGGGTAAAAGAGAATCTGAAAATTAAAGCTTTTTCTGCTGTTAAAATTATCAAGGAAAGAATTAATCAACGTAAATACAGTCCCGACGATAACAAGCAGAATTTAGATAGTTGCTTGAACTACGTAAGGTTTATTTTTAAGCATCATACAAAACTGAGTCTTGAATATCGCCAAAAGTTAAGAGATTTACAATTAATTTATCAAAAGGAAGAAAGTGAAGACTTTGTTTATACTTCTGCTGAGTCTTGTTATCTATCTAATTTTTATAAACCTCAAAATCCAGTAGAAGAAATAGCCAGTTTAATAGGAACAGATTATTTCAAACTAGTGATTTCTGATTACTGTGAAAATACAGATGATATTAATGCATGGAAAGAATTTTTTATTGCTATAGGTGTAGCTGATTCCAATGGTTTAGAAATTGTCCATAATAAAATCATTCCTATGATTGAAGACAATGAAATTGATGATAGTAATACCATTAATATCACAAGATTCATTTTTGATGTTTGGAAAACCTTTACTTTAAGTAGTGAAGATAGCGAAGTACTCAAAAAGTTACGTTTAGCAACGAATAACGGTTTACAGATAGCTAGTAATTGTAATTTATCTGATTTTTACACAAATGACGAAATAGAACTAGAAAGTGTACCGCTACTAGATATTGATTTACCTAATGTTATTACAAAAGAATATTACCGTTCGGGAGATACTCTAGCTGACTGGAGACGATTCTTTACTAACGTATTAGGAGTTGCAGATTCACAAGGAATTGAATTAATTCAAAAGAGAATACAGCAATTAGCAGATAGTCCGAACTTAGTAACTGTTCATAATGCTGTGGAAATCTGCCAACAAATATTCAAGTATTATGACTCTTTAACTAGAGATGACTTGAATAAGTTACATAAATTGAACCTGTTATTAGTGAATGGTAAGTTAGCCGCAGCAGGTGAATGTTATTTTTCTAATCACTATAACCCGAAGCTAAATCTAGAATCTTTTTATGATAATACAGATTTTGATAAATTCGTAAGTCCACTATACTGCAATAGTGATACCCCAGATAAAGAAAAGTGGAAGGAATTTTTTAAATATATTGGTGTTGAAGATGAACTGAGATTTACAATTTATAACGAATGTACTTTATCTAGTAGAAATGAAATAATTAAAAAATATTTTATAAAGGTTGGTCTGAATTTATACAAACCAACATACAAATTTCAAAATGTGATAGTTTTTCTTCATAGAGAATATCTGAGTAACTTCGATTTTGCCAAAAGGTTTTGGGAGTATGTTAACTATAACTGGAATGATTTAAATTTGGACAGAAACTCAATAGTATTAATTAACGATACACCTAAACAAGTTTATTCTCTATTTAAATTTTTAATCAATAATCATGCATTTATTCCTTGTAATGACGGAAATAGCCATTCTTCTTCCGAAGGTATATATTCTAGTAACCTTAAAAAAATTATAGATGATACTTTTCTTGTTGCTAGTTGCAATCTCAAGGAAAAAGTAGAACAATTTATTGGTTTAAAGCAACAGCTTGACTTACAAGATTGTTTAGAACTTTTAGATGATGTCGCTGAAAAATACCATCATCACAAGAGCAAAGAAGAAATTAGATTAAATCTCATTTACGAGCAACTTCTCAAATGTATTCGACAAGGTTTAGATGATGATGATAGAGAAATAATTGCTGACTGGGTAGAGACAGGAAAATTACTTGCTTGCGATGAGCAATTCTATAAAGCTTCTCAATTATACTATTTAGATATAGCAATCGGATTACCCCCAAAACGTAATGCAAATTTAATAAAGTTCCCTGATTCTAATCTCAACGGTTTTGAATTTGAAGAAATACTTACAGCTTTGGGAATTAGAAAACTTAGTTGGGATGATATACAACGAGACTTACCCACAGATACATTTGATGACATTCTTCCAAATTTAATTAAGGAAAGGGCTATTTTTATAGGTATCTTTCTTAATGGCTCGCGTCATCTTAAATCGGAAAATAGAATCAAGTCACAAGTAGACAATATTCAATTTTATAATCCCGGTAAAATAATTATTACTTGCAATAACATAAATTACAAAGAATCTATTCCTAACTACTACGATGAAGAATATAACTCCATTTATTATGTGCGAAAATGGAATAGTATTAAAAATATTAATCTCGGTGATTACCTGATTGATGCGCTTGCTTTAGATAAAGGAAAAATTTCTACTCAAGTACTATTAAGATTATTAGATGATGACATTGAAGATGTTAAAGATTATTTACTAGACAGTGGATGCAATATAGAAGGTATTCCTGATGTGTTATTACCCAAAGACGATCAAGACGATGTAGAAAAATCAATTGAAGAAACTGAGTCAATTCAAAACAATACTCGTAATATTGTATCTTCTCCTGATGGAACAGGTTCTAATATAAAGTATTGGGGTGAATGGGGAGAAAAACAAGCTAAAATCTTTTATGAACGTTTGGGTTATAACGCACAGAAGCAAGATGATTTTTTAGCTGTAGGATATGATTTTATTTGTACGGGATATGAAGGTAAAACATTGTACAGTGAAGTTAAAACTATAAGCTCTAATGAACCTATGATTAGACTCAAGCAAAGTCAATGGAAGTCTATGTGTTCAAAGGATAAAAAAGATAATTACGAACTTGTAATAGTAGTTCATGAAGGAAATTCGCTGATAGAAATCATTAGAGTAAGTAGTGCTTGGGCAACTTTAAAAAATATATTATCTCAGCTTGCACAACAATACATAACCGAAACAGAATATGAAAAACAAGTTGAAGTATTACTTGGATTTCAGCAAAATTCTGAAGGTAAGGCAAATGAAATTATTTTCAATTGGCAAAGGTTATTAAAATCTGTAGAGCATTCCCATATAAATATATATCCTCAAGGCATAGTTAATTCTGGCGGTTAAAATCAACTAGTATATTTTGTGGTGGTGTAACGAGAGCGATCCTAGTAATTTATTCCCAGGCAATTTACTAAAATTCCTGATTCAAAGTTAGCTAGAATACATCATAATTTAAAATACTTACTCCTCAAGTAATAAATTTGAAATATCTAATGTCAGACCCCTGCATCAAACAATTTTTTTTGTCTAAAATATAAAGTGAGCCGAAAAAAATCCATAACCCCATATCTTGCAATAATCGCGAAAAACAGCTTTCATATTCCAATTTAGTTTGTTAATGAGAAAATTAACTCTCGTGCAAAATGCAAGATATCAACAAAATTTTTCCAACATTCCCACAAGTTATCAACAAAAGGTGTAGAAATGAATAAATTTTTAAAACGTGTATTTTTACCTAGCTTATTAGCCACAGGTATATTTAGCGCTACTTTCGTACCAGCAAAACCTGCTGCTGCTGACGACAAATTATTAGAAGATGCAGGAATTGGTGCTGCTGCTGGTGCTGTTACTGGAATTATTACCAATAACGATTCCGTGTTTACCAACGCGATTAATGGTGCTGCTGCTGGTGCTGCTGTTAACGCTGCCAATAGCGGTAGAAGAAACAAAAGAGATCGCAACCTAGCTCAAGATGTCGGAGTTGGTGCAGCAGGTGGTACCGTAGCAGGTACAGTTACTAACCGTAAAGGAACTCTGAGTAACACTATTAATGGTGCTGCTGCGGGTGCTGCTATCAATATTTTGAGAAATAATAAGAAGTAAATAGATAATTGGACATTGGGAATAGTTGGGAGTTTATAGTTAGTAGTTTGTCTCAGTAAAAATTATCTACTCCTTCCCCTTGTCTCGCTATTAACAATGTCTGTTCATAAATTGTTAGCCTTAAATGCAGCTTATCTTTCCATAAAACTTGGCTTAACCTAACAAATAGCATAAATCAGGTATTCTACTGAATAAGGCGAATCATTTATTACAGTAGGCGCTTACCTGAGTAGAAATGACCAGACTATTTGACACTTTCTTAGCAGGGGGCTTTATGATGTTTCCTCTGCTAATTTTATCGGTTATGACTTTAGCCTACGCGATGCAACGCGGTTGGTTTTGGTTGAAGTTAGCAGTTCAGGAAAAGCAGGTAGTACAGGATGTGCTGACGGTAGCACAATACGATCTGGACGAAGCAGAAAAAATAGCAAGGGGTGCCGAAGATTTGGCAATTGGACGTTTTCTTTCCGCACCGTTAAAACTGAATAATCCAACTCCAGAAAACTTTCATTTAGCAGTACAAGCATCTGCTGACAATGAATTGGTCGATATTGGGGGAAATAATCAGCTGTTAGAAAGTGTAATTATTTTTGGGCCACTATTAGGTGTTTTAGGTACGACTGGTGGTTTAATTTCCACTATTGCGACTTCGAGAATTGGTGCAGAGGGTAGCAGTAGTAGTGAGGTTGCAAATTCTATTTTCCAAGCATTGATTAGTAGTGCAGCAGGTGTTGCGGTAGCAATTCTAGCCTTTGCTTGTATGCAATTTTTTCTCATGTTAAGCGTGCGTCGTGTAGACTATTTTTCTACAATTGGTAATCAATTAGAGTTAATTTATCTGCATATTTGGCATCAACCAGTCCAAAATGTTGCGATCGACGAATAATATGGTGCATCTGCGCTATTAAAATATCTAATCTAAATTGTATCTGTATAAATTTAATTACCACAGATATCTAATGTAGAGACGTTGCACTGCAACGTCTCTTTACGCTGGAACGATTTAATCGAGATTTCGAGTTAAGGTGAATTGGATAGAACTAATCCAATTATCATTCGTCGGGTTTTTATCAAATTTATAAGGGTGTTACAGATATTCCCATTCTATTAACCCGACTTCTTAACCCAACAAAAAAGACGTTGCATTGCAACGTCTCTACATTATTATTTATCGCAATTACAAATTAGGAAGGAGGATTTTTCAGTACAAGAACAATTGCTGCTTTACCTTCTTCTGTAGGTACAAAAGAAATATACTTGATAAATTCACCTTTCTTGACTTCATACAAAAGCTCGGAAGTCTCATTATTTTCGATTTGAGATGCTTCAAAACCTTCTGATTCTAGCTTCGTTTTAACAAGCAAAGCTAATTGTTCAGGAGTGTTTTTTGTATCTTTACCCAGTACTTTTTCGACTTCGGAAGTTGGAGCAAAATCCTTTTCTTCTGTCCAATTAAGTTGAGCGTAAAGATTGCTGAATGTTGCATCAAATGCTTGTTCAGTTTTGGGCTTTTCCTGTGGATTTTGATTACCCAATCTATAGCAATCAACTCGCTGGGGAGACAAAAGAATCATTGTACCTGATTCTTTGGCTGCAAAAAGCTGCAAAAATTGAGTTAGATTTTCTTTGGAAACTTGATAAACTTTTGTATCTGGTTCGTCAATGAGTTTTTCTACTTGGAAATCTGTATCTGCAAACTTTTTCTCGAAATAAGCTTGAACTGCATCTAACGGATCGGATGTGATTCGAGTACGTCTATCTATTTTCGCGCTTTGTAAGCCACAAAAATTAGGTTTAACGCTGATGTAATTGGGAAAATTATCAAACGGATTTACGGGACTTTGTTTTGTTGGGTTGTTTGTTTGAGGTGTTTCGTCTGGTTTTGATTCAGTTGTTTTATTGGTATCAGGTTCTGTAACTGTAGGTTCAGGTACTGTATTAGGTG
>NZ_JAYGHM010000049.1:14776-21685 GCF_034931125.1 Rivularia sp. UHCC 0363
AATAGGTTAACTGGTTCGGAGGGTGTGAAATTAGTCTGTGGTTGTGGTTCACCTAGATTAGTATTATTACTTTCTGCTGGCAACTCTGGGAATGATACTCCATTGCTACCTGGTTCATTCAAAGAAACACCCGGTTCATTTGAAGAAATACCCGGCTCATTTGAAGAAATACCCGGTTCATTTAAAGAAACACCTGGCTCATTTGAAGAACCACCTGGTTCATTCAAAGCTGAATCGGGATTTGGAAGGGTACCATTTTCCGAACCTATTAAAGGTGGTTCTCCCGGTATTGTTACCGGATTCCCTTCACCCAAAGAATTCATCCCTGGTTCCTCAAGAATAGAACCATCTTGGTTATATAACGGTTCATTCATTCCTGGTTCTGACAGATTAGCAGCGTCTTTCGATGAAGCTGCATCGGTCGAATTAGAAGGTATTGGTACTGTAAATAACAAACCATGTAATGCTGCTGAAGCTAGCAACATTTGTGGGGAAACTTGTTGTAAAGGAGCAAGCAAGTTATTCAGAAGAAATGACTTAATCATGTATTTGGCTCTGGGAATCTGGATTGCACTTCGGGCTAGAAAAACTTAATAAAATATTGATGCACAGAGCGAAACCAGATAATTGTTGTGAAGTACAAAGCATGAATTCTCAAGCCCAAAGTTTCATACTCTATACTTTATTAGTCAAATATTGCATTCTGGATATCGATATATGAATCATAGCATTTTTTAAATTTTAATTGTTTTTTTTGGCTACAACCGCTAGTTTAATTATAGATGTTTAAATTACTTATTATTCATCAAAAAAATGTTTTAAATTATTCTAAAAAAAGAATAATTACTATTACCTAAAAATCAAACTTTAAACATACTTTAAAGTTAATTTGCTGCTTTCTTTAACAGTTCTTAACTGATAAAAGGGTAGGGTATTTGTGGTAGGAACCGACGCTGTGAACTCTATCCTCCCCAAATCGAGAAACTATGAATTTTAAAGCGATCGCATTGAATAGAATCGTAACTTCTTCCGTTGCTGCTGCTGCTGTTGTATTAAGCCCTGTTTTCGCAGCAGTTGCTCAAGCTGAAACTTTAGTTGGTGCAGGTGCTAGTTTTCCTGCTCCTTTGTATCAGAGATATGCTCGTGAAGTTCGTAGTACATACTCCGACTTACAAGTAAACTACACATCTTGTGGTTCTAGCTGCGGTATCCGTAACTTTATCGGTGGAACCGTTGATTTCGGTGGTAGTGATGCAGCAATGAGCGATGCAGATATCGCAAAAGTTAGCCGTGGCACAATCTTGGTACCTACAGCAGGTGGTGCTGTTTCCGTTGTTCACAACATTCCTGGTGTTGCTAACCTCAAGTTGTCCCGCACAACTCTACCTTTAATTTTCGCTGGCAATATCACCAACTGGAACGACTCTAGAATCAAAAAAGATAATCCTGGTGTTAACTTGCCAAACTTGGCTATTACACCTGTAGTACGTGCAGACGGAAGTGGAACCACTTTCATCTTCACAAACCACCTCAGCACCATCAGCGGCTACTTCAAAGGAAGAATTGGTACTTCCCAGAGTCCTCGCTGGACTTTCAGCAGAGTTTTAAGAGGTAAGGAAAACTCTGGTGTAGCTGCTTTGGTTAAGCGTACTCGCGGTTCTATCGGTTACGTTAACTACTCGTTCGCTCGCTTGAACAGACTTAATTCTGCTATGGTTCAGAACAGCAGCGGACAGTTTGTTGCTCCTACTTTGCAAGGTGCTAACGAAGCTTTGGCTAGCGTTAACTTCCCCGCTAACTACCGCGTATTCGTTGGAGATGCTTCTAAAGGTTATCCTATCGTTGGTTTGACCTGGATGATGATTTACAAGAAGTACCCTACAGCTGCTAAAGCTGCGGCTGTTAAGAAGTGGATCTTCTGGGTATTAAGTACTGGTCAAAAGTTCAACGATGATTTGCTCTATACCAGCATTCCCGCTAGCGTTAGACAGCGCGTTATCAACCAAGTAAACAGCGAAGTTAAGTAATTGAGTTCAGAAGCAAAAAGCTTTTAATTTTGATTAAGAGTAAAAGAGTAAATTCTTGTAGCTTCTGTTTTTCTAATTGCTAGTTAATTGAACGAAGAGGGGGTGGGCAATGCTCACCCTTATCTTTAGGAATGCATAGTAGAATCTAGCTGGAAAATAAAGATAAGGTGATAGCGAGTGGGGGTACAAGGGGATTTAAATTTATAACTCTTCATTCCTAACTCCTAATTCTTTCAATCCAAAATCCAAAATCCAAAATCTAAAATCTAAATGACGGGTAATGGCTAATTCATCGGTTCAACCAAATTCAGTAGTTGATGACAAGCTCGATATTTTCGCGACTGATGCGAAAAATCTGTGGTTAGAGCAAGGGTTCAAGTGGGTTGTACACGGTTTTGCAATCTTCGTAGCAATTCTGTTCCTGTGGATGGTTTATATCATTTTTGGGGAAGCAAAACCAGCCATCGATAAATTTGGATTGGGATTTTTGTGGAGCCAGGAATGGAACGTCCCAGAAGAAATTTACGGTGCATTACCTTATATTTACGGAACGCTTGTCAGTAGCTTGTTAGCGATTTTAATTGCCGTACCTGTAGGGTTGGCGATCGCCTTGGTCACTAGTGAAGATTTCTTACCTTCCTATGTGCGATCGCCAATCGCTTTTATGGTGGAATTAATCGCCGCAATTCCCAGTGTAATTATCGGTTTGTGGGGCGTTTATATTTTAATTCCCTTCCTTGTACCTTTACAAACTGGGTTAGCCAAAAATTTCGGCTGGATACCATTGCTTAAAACCGATTTCCCTAGCGGTGATAATTTGTTAACTGCGGGAATTATTTTAGCTATCATGGTTTTGCCAACAATGGCAGCAATTAGCCGGGATGTTTTGTTGGTAGTTCCCCAACATTATCGCAGTGGTTCAATGGCTTTGGGTGCTACTCGTTGGGAGACTATTTTCCGAGTATTATTACCTAGTGGTTTTTCTGGAATTGTCAGTGCTACAATGCTGGCTTTAGGACGCGCTTTAGGGGAAACAATAGCTGTAACAATGGTAATTGGTAACTCTGGAGTTATTAGCATTTCCTTGCTAGATCCAAGCTATACAATTCCGGCTATATTAGCTAACGAATTTGCTGAAGCTGGAACAGATTTACACATTGGAGCTTTGACATATTTAGCTTTAATTTTGTTTGTTGTGACTCTAGCTGTTAACATCGCGGCTGTGGTATTAGTTCAGTTATTGAAGCGAAAGAACAAGTAATCAATATTGCCTGTTTTTTTGTGTAAAAAGCCCAGATTAGCAGTAGTAAAGAAAGCCGAATCGTATCGAAAAATTTTTCTGTAGGGTTGAGGGAAATGAGTGCTAGTAAACGTCCGCAAATAGATTTGTCCGTAGCTAGGGAAGTATGTAGTCCTCTGACACCAGAAAGGTTTGTGTTCCAATATGGAATGACAGCTATTGCATTTTTACTTACCTTTTTGGCACTTTTACCTTTATTCTCACTGATATGGGAGATTCTGTCACGAGGATTGTCTAACCTTAAACCAGAGATGTTTGTCAAGCAAGTCATCGATTTTGGATTTGCTAATGCGATTATTGGTACCATCAAAATGGTTGGGCTTGGCTCATTATTTAGCATTCCAGTTGGGGTGATGACCGGGATATTTCTCTCGGAATTTGGAAAAGATTCCAAGATTGCTGGAATTGTGCGCTTTTTTACCACTATTCTGACCGGCGTACCTTCAATTGTTGTCGGTGTCTTTGCTTACGGTGTTTTTGTTGCTACAACTAAGCAATTCAGCGCTGTTGCGGGTGGATTTGCTTTGGGTGTAATTATGCTGCCGATCATCGCTTTGACAACCGAAGAAGTATTGAAACTGGTTCCCAATCATCTGCGTTTGGCATCTGCTGCATTAGGGGGAAACCGCTTCCAAACTACTTTTAAAGTAGTGCTAGCTGCTGGTTTACCCGGAATTACCACAGCTACATTATTAGCGATCGCCCGTGCTTCTGGTGAAACCGCACCGCTACTTTTCACGGCTTTGTTTAGCGATTTTTGGACGGACAGATTAGATCGTCCTACAGCTTCTCTACCGGCATTAATTTATCGCTTCTATCAAGCAGACGACCCTCAACAATTCCAATTAGTTTGGACTGCTTCGATTGTACTTGTTGGTCTAATCTTCTTGTTAAATATTCTTTCTCGCGTGATTATAAGTAAAAAAAGGTAAAGGTAATATTTCAAGTCCCCGCTTTCAGATTTCTTCAGTTGCAGTTTATTTGAATAATCGTCAAAGTTTCTTTCTCCATGAGCAACTTAATTCCAGCCATTACCGTCAAAAATCTTGCTTTCTATTACGGTACTTTCAAGGCACTTCAAGGAGTGTCCCTAGATATTTACCAGAAGCAAGTTACAGCATTAATTGGTCCTTCCGGTTGCGGTAAATCAACTTTCATTAAGTCTCTAAATCGCATCGGCGAATTAGAATCTGATGTCAGAATTGATGGAAAAGTAGAATTTTTCGGTCAAAATATTTACTCTCCCCGCGTTAACATTAACAGACTGCGCCGTCAAATCGGGATGGTTTTCCAAAAGCCCAATCTTTTCCCTATGAGCATTTACGATAACGTAGCTTATGGAATTCGCATTGCTAGACATTGCCCTAAATCTGAATTAGATGGTATTGTCGAATCTGCAATTAGAGGGGCTGCATTATGGGATGAAGTCAAGGATAAAATATACAAATCTGCTTTGGGTTTGTCTGGGGGTCAGCAACAGCGTTTGTGTATTGCTCGTTCTTTGGCTATTAAACCTAAAGTGTTGCTGATGGATGAACCTTGTTCGGCGTTAGACCCGATCGCAACACAGAAGATTGAAGAGTTAATTAAGGAATTGCGCGGTGAATTTACGATTGCGATCGTTACTCACAATATGCAACAAGCTCAACGGGTAGCTGACTTCACAGCATTTTTTACTACCGACGAGAGCCGTGCAGGACAAATGGTTGAATTTGGCACTACCCACCAAATATTCAATAATCCCATCGATCAACGTACTCGCGATTACGTTTCTGGACGTTTCGGTTAAGGTACAACTACTGCATATATTATTCAGGGTGCAGTCTCCGTTTTTTGGCGATTTTATCAAACATTAACTAATTAAATAATTAATTCAATAATTAAACGGGAGCATCCCTATTTTGAACAAATATTTGACCCGACACCCTCGAAGGGTGCGGCTATACAAACAAAGCCCACCTGCGTGGGCTACGGGAATTCTCCTAGCCCACGCAGGTGGGCTTGGTAAATGTAGCCCCAGGCTTCTAGCCTGTGGGCTTTTTTTTTAATAAGCGCCAGTTTTTTGTAGTAAAACTTGGAATGTTCGTAAAAATATGCTCAGATCGAGCAATATTGACCAATTTTCAATGTAGCTCATATCTAATCTTATCACATCATCAAAATTATCGATATCAGAACGTCCGGAAACCTGCCATAATCCAGTGATACCGGGGAGAACTTCTTGACGAATAAAATGTTTGGTTTGAAACTTTTGGACATCGCGGATTGGTAAAGGTCGAGGACCAATCAAACTCATTTCACCGACTAAAACATTAAAGAATTGCGGTAATTCATCTAAGCTGTAACGACGTAAAAACCCACCGACTCTAGTTACTCTTGGGTCGTCTTTCATTTTGAAAAAGACACCATCTTTCATTTCATTTTTAGCTTCTAAAGAAACCTGGATTTTTTCGGCATCGGTAATCATTGTCCGGAATTTCCAAATCAGAAACTCTCGACGATGCAAACCAATACGTTTTTGACGGAAGAATATTGGGCCGGGAGAATCGAGCTTGATAAGTATGGCGATCGATAAATAAACGGGTGCAAGCAAGACTATTAGAAATAGTGAGAAATAAAAGTCAAATAATCGTTTGATCCAGAAATCAGTTCCAGCAAAAATTGGTGCTGTAATTGTAGGAAAAGGTATTTCTCCAATCAAACTAAACTGAGTTTTGGAGAAAGGAAGTTTGTTTTCTGTTGGTAGGATATGTACGGTAATTCCCGCATTATAGAAATGCCAGCAGAGAAAAGAGCGGTTTTTAATCGAATCCCAGGAAATAAATACTTCTTCTACATTTTGGCTGCGTAAATATGCAAAAGTTTTTTCTCGATTAGCCCAATCGAGACAGCTAGAATCGGCAAAACCTTGGACTGCATAACAATTATCTTTTTCGAGAATATTCACTAATTGCTCTTTTTGTTGAGCATCTGCGATCGCAAAAATAGAATGACGAATTATACCCTTTTGACGCAGAAAATTAGTTGATAAATCGAATATTTTTCTGACAGCACAAATACAAGCGATAGATACTAACCAATATAGTAAATAAGTGGAGCGCTCAATATAGGTGCTTGAGTCGTAGATATAAGTGATGAATAATTGCAGTATCGATGATAAGGAAATTGCTTTAACGATGCTTATATAATCACGACGGTATAGACCTGCTCGGTAAAGACCAGCGGTCGCAAGAATAGCAACTTGAACTCCTAAACTAAGTAATAGAAATGGTAGGTTTTTTATCCACTCAGACTGCAATGAAGAAGTATAGGTAACAGTTAAATTCCAAGCGACACTTAAAGATGAAATATCAAGTAATATCAGTAGAGCTACGCGCAGCAACCGGATAAATAGCCCTCGCTGTATAGTTGCGCTTTTAGCCGAACGTAAGTCCGGTTTGAAGCTATCTATCGCTACATTAATATAAGACACAATAATCAAATCTCCTGTTAATAAATAGAAAATGAATAGGTCATATTGAAAATTGGATTGGCTCGCAAACTAACCTCACCGAGTAAAATTTTAAGGTCTGAGCAAGACGG
>NZ_JAYGHM010000049.1:21780-63956 GCF_034931125.1 Rivularia sp. UHCC 0363
ACGAATTATACTCACCCCCTTCCCCTCTGCTTAGCAAGGAGAGGGGTGCCAGGGGTAGGTTTTCGGTGTATTGGACTCAATTGAATACCTCGATATTCTTGAATTAATAATTTACCGACAAACCAGGGTTGAACTAAATAACGCTTCCACAGTCTTTTCGGTTCGCTAAACAGACGATAAGACCATTCCAAACCCATTCTTCCCATCCACCGGGGAGGAGTAGGAACCACACCTGCAACATAGTCCATACAGGCACCGCTAGGTAGAATTGCATTGGTTTGCAGATGTTCGAGATTATCGATAATCCAACGCTCTTGACGCGGCATACTCATTCCTACCATTAAAACGTGAGGTTGAAAAGCATTAATTGCATTGATAACAGCTTGATTCTCTGTACTATCTCTGTCCACGTCAATATAACCGTGAGCGCAAGCAATCTTTAAACCAGGGTATTTTTCGCGTAAAATATCTGCTCCTTGTTGAGCAACTCCGGGTTTAGAACCGAGATAAAATATCCGCCAACCTTTACTAGCAGCTTGTTCCATCAAAGACCATACCCAGTCAGCATAGGTAACTCGATGTTCCCGCTCGATGGAATAACCCCGCATTTTGCCAATCAATACTAATGGCATACCATCAACATGGATATAATCTGCCTTGTCATAAAATGCACGCATCGCGGAGTCATGATGGTAGATATACAGACTATGCAAATTATGATTGGCAATAATCCATTTTTTTTGCTGTTGAATAGACTTTGCAATTAGACCATTCAATTGAGGAATATTTAACGCATCTACTTCAATGCCGAGAAATTTTAATGGGGAACGTTTCATAGATTTAAATTAATAATTACTTTAAGAATTAGTTGCGGACAACAAAACATTTGCAATAGATTGCGCTCTGGCATTCCAGGAATACTTCTCTTTAATTAAGCTGTGTGCAGCCTGAGCAAGAGGTTGATATTTGGTTTCGTTTAAAGCAACATCTAATATTTTTTGAGCAATATCTTCGGTAGAGTAACTTGTGACTAAAAGATGTTGGAGATGCTGAAATTCTTCTAAACCGCGCAATCCTTCAGGTGTAGAAATTACTAGTTTTTCACTTGCGAAATAATCAAGGGCTTTATTACGCGCTCCTCCTGCTACTGCTTGTTTAGAAAATGGTAATAAAGTAATATCTGCATATTTAATATGAGTAACAAAATCATTTCTACTGGGTAAGAATCCTGTGAATGAAATATTAGATGGTAGTGCCTCTTTAATATCATCTCGATTCCGACCAATCACAACAAAATGTATTTTTTGTGGGGAATTTTCTAGCTGTTTGGCAATATCAATGGTCATAGATACCGACATATCATTAGTTGGGAATCCATAGGTTTTTGGTGCCACAACAACTACAATTTTAGCGGGTCGTAATTCTTGATAAGGGTCTGTATCATTTAGAGAATGACTATTTAATAAATCTTCAGTAACTCCATTCCCTACACAGCAAATTTGTCGGGGAGTCTTACCATACCATTGAGAAATTAACTTAGGGGTAGATTCTCCAGCAGCAATAATGGGATGACCGGAAAAGATGAGAATTCCTTGAGCAATATAGGTTTTAATACATTGTTTGAACTCTTGGAACCAATTATCTACTGAAGATAAACGGCTCCAATATTCATAAGCAGACAAAGTATGAAAATCTAATACAAGGGAGGTTTGAGATTTTTTTGATTTCAGAGCAATTAATGCAGCGATACTTGGACGTGTTTCTTGAGCATAAATAATATCTGGACGAAACTCATCAATACACTTTTGTACTGCTTTAATATATGATTTAAGACTTCTAGAACCAACAGAAACAGCTTGAGCGTAATCAACAGATGAACAATCTAATCCCAGTTGACAAACATCGAAATGTTCAACCAAATATTGTCCGAGATAAAAAGGTCTTGTAAAAGCACCAAAAGGCTCGCTGGAATCCAGATTAGAAACAATTAATAAGCGTTTACCCATAATAGATAGTAGGGAGTAAGGAATGGGGAATTGGAAATTAAATTAAAAAGTTCAGTTTTGTTGTGGTATTTCTTCAGCAAATGTTGGAGATGCAGCCAAATTTTTATAGCCGATAATGGCGCGAATATAAGGTAATAGCCAGTAGATTAACCAAAATGGTCCGGAATGACGCGAGCAAAATGTAGTCCAAGGTTTGAGAGGAAATCCTTTTATTTGTAATATTTTTCGCAAGCGTTGTTGCAGTGGTAAATTAGTGTCAGCCCAACTATTACGGATAGAGTTTTTACTGCAAGTCCCAACATATCCAGGTGCAATCCAAATCGAGCAACCATGATTACGCGCTCTGAGACCATAATCTAAGTCTCCCAAACTATGAACAAATGCTGCATCAATATTGCCAACTTTTGCAACTACACTATGGGGGATTAATACGCAGTTACCAAACATTGCATCACATTGCTGTGTAACTTGAGTTGGTTCTAAAAATTCAAATTTATTGGAATACCATTTTTTAGATTTAACTGCTCCTCCATAGGTGGGTTTTGCGGAAATTGGGTCTTGAGTAGTACCCACCACAATTGAGTTTTGATGTTCTTGTTCGGTCAAATCAAATTGAATCTTTAATAACCTATCCAAGGTGTCAGTTTCTAGAAAAGTATCGTCATTCAACCACAGATAATAATCGTAGGAATTTTTAATTGCTGCTGCGAATGCTAAACGCATTCCTCCCACCCAGAATAAATTACCGTTTCCTTGGAGGATTGTTACTTGCGGAAATTCTGCTGAGATTGCATTTGTGGTACCGTCAGAACTGCCATCATCTGTTAAGTAAATGTCGAAATCAACTGTTTGCTGCTGTAACGCACGCAGACAATCAAGGGTTGTATTGCGTCGGTTAAAACAGGTCATGATGACCGCTATTTGTGCTTTACTTATGTTACTTTTCATTGGTGATTTTACTATGAAGTAATCGTGAAAGATATCGTTAATTTATGGAGTAAGTTTAAAGATTCGCGACTTTTTCTATCCAGCCGCTTAAGTTAATATTCAAATTAAAATTATTCAACTTTTTCTCAAACTTTCTTACCGTCAACATATGTCTGTGTAATACAGAAGTACGCGGCATTTGATGAGCCATGACTCGTTGACATAGCCATTCATATTTATCGGAATCCAGATTAAAATTCTTCAGTTTTTTGATTTGTTGATTCCAGTCATGATAATAGAACAAATTAAAATAATGCATCGAAATTAAATCATCCCACTTATTTAAACGCCATTGTTTTGCTAACCGATTGTGTAAAGGTAGTGGATAACTATAATTATCGGAAAAATGCGATACCTTTTCTGATAAAGCGCATAAAGTCACGGATAAAACTGACTGTTCGACAAAGTAAATACCTTGGGGAGGAGCAATATCTAGACGCATTACCTTCTCAAAGTTTTTCTTCCAGGATGTAAAAATACCGGCATTTCTTCTAACTGCAACTAAACCGGAATTCCAATAAGCTCTCATCTTTTTATTGCCAATTGGAGCATTAACAAATACTTCATTATTGACTCCGAGAACTTCGTAAAGCTTTTGCCAATACCATTCATGAGGGTCATTGCTACCTGTAGAACCGATACCTTGACCATATTCGGGACGCATCCGCACGTTACAATCTGCGGGGAGCAAAAATTCTGTTGGTTCTGCGAAAAAGCACTTGTCGCTATCAAGAAAAACGAGAGTTTCGGCATCTATATTCTGTTCTGCATAGGCACAGGTTAAGGGCTTATTTGCTAAGTAGTATTCGTGAAATTCTTCGTTGATCGGTAATTGCTGGTGAATTACTCCTAATTGTTGAAATGCTCTTTGGGTTTCAATAGCAATTGGTGTACCTGTTCTGGGATGAAAACTATATATGGGTGTATCTTTTAAATTGCCGCAAAATTTACGAATACTTTCTGCGAGCATTAATGATTGGGGTTCTAAACGACCCGGTTCGGTACAAATTATAAAGGCTAATGGAACTGACATTTGATTTTACTCCTTATACATTAAAGAATTGTTTTCAAACAGACTTAGAGACTTTCGTGACAATTAATGGTGTAAGCACAGTTTCTGTTCCAGAATAATTTTGCAAAATTTTCTCATAGTATTGAGTTATTGTAATTGCTTTGTTTTTCCAAGATTGCTGTTTGGCAAACTCGTAGCTAGCTCTACCCATTTCTAAGCGTTTCTGAGGATTTTTGTACATATATTCAACAGCTTGAGCTAGAGCATTAACTGTTTGATCGGGATTAGTGACGGAAACTTTTATTGCACCCTTATTTGGGACAAAATCTCTTGCTCCATGATGGTTTAAAGTAATTATTGGCAATGCTTGAGACATTGCTTCAAGTAATACAGAGCCATAAGAATCGCGCAAACTTGTAAACAGAAACACATCATTGTTCAGATATGCATCTTGCACTTCTGTCCAAGGAAGACTACCGCAATAATTTACTTTTGTTTCTAAATTAAACTGTTCTATCCACTGAGGTACATATGAGTCTAGAGAACCGTCACCAATTATCGTGAGCTTAAAAGGTATTGCAGAATTGACTTTTGAAAGTGCTTCTAAAGCCAAAAATAGCCCTTTTCTAGGTTCAATTCGGCTCAGCCAAAGTAATCGTAATTCTGGAGATTCTAATCTTTTTGGAGGTTCAACGGCAAAATATTCAGGAGGTAAACCACTATCTAAGAAAAGTTCAACATTTTTCGCGGTCATTTTTTGAGAAAGTTGAACAGTTTCTTGATTTGTTGCTAGTACCAAATCGCATCTTTTTAGAGCTTTATGCAACAAGGGGTTAAGTGCTATTAACTTGCAGTTAACGAAAGAACGTAAAGTTTCATCAAACCAACTTCCAAAAAAATATCGTTTGAAATTTTTTGGAGCTGTTTGTCCACCACCAACTGGACCAAAAACTAATGGCTTCTTAAGATTAGTAAATGATGGACCTCCTTGTAAACTCGCAATAGTCAAATGATGGATAATATCAAAATTATGTTCTTTATCTAATTGCAGTGCAATTTGTTCGGCTTTTACTTTCCATGCAAAGTATCGCAAAAAATGTAGATATTTATAACGACCTTCTGGTACGTGCTTTAAAATCGGATAAGCAACATGAACGAAATGCAAATTTGGAATTTTAGATAGTGGATGTTCTAAGCATTCAGCCGTATTCAAATTTATCACCCAAACTTCATGTCCCAATTGAGCGATTTGTATGGCATTGTTCCAGCCAAATCCTTCTTCTCTACCTCTATTCGGCATACAAGCATAAGCGCAAATTAGAACTTTCATAGTAGTTATTGATGTTGGTTTACTAATATTTTTTAGTTTGTCTAAATACTTAAACATTGAATATTTGATTCATCTACATAATTGAGATTTTCTACCCTTCATAATAATTTCTTGATATAAAGCTAAATAACGACCTGCTTGTAATTCCAACGTGAATTCTCGTTCGGCTTTCTCTCTTGCATAAAAGGATAGTTTTTCGTGTCTTTGGGTATTTTCTAAAACCCAAATAATTCCTTGAGCAAAATCATCTACATCATAGGGTTTGGCTAAATAACCACACTGTTGATGGTCAACTATATCTTTTAAACCAGTTGCGTTAAATGCTACGACTGGAGTACCACAAGCTAAAGATTCGGAAGCAGTTTGTCCGAAAGATTCTTGTAAAGATGGTACGAGCATGACATCCGCAGCAGAATAAACGGCAGCTAATGATGTATCATCATATAAATGTCCTAAATAGTGAGTTTTGAATCCTAATTCGGGTGGATTATCGGGTTGAGAAGCGCCAAATATTATCACCTCGGTATTATCTGACCATCCAGATTGACTTAATTTTTGCAACGTTGGCTGTAATAAATGAAAACCTTTATTTTTATCGCTGGTTGCCTCTATTGCTCCGAATAAAATTAGTTTTTTATCTTGAGGTAAATTAAGAATTTCACGAGCTACATTTTGTTTAATGGGTCGATATATTTGAGTATTCAATCCATGCGGAATTACTTCTACTCGCGAATTTTTAAATAATGAACTAGACCTGGCACATTCAGCTATCCAATTACTCGGAGCAATCAAAGTTAAATTTAAGTTACCTAAAGCTTTGGTTTTGCGGTTGTGTACCCAGCGAGATAAATCGCGTTCGCGACTGCTATTAAGTTGAGGACAAGCACCACAAGTTTGGGTGTAGCGTTGACAATCTCTAGCGACGTGACAACCTCCAGTAAATACCCACATATCATGAAGCGTCCACACTAAAGGCTGCTTGAGCTTCGCAATAGATTCTATTTGCATAAAGCCTCCACTAATCCAATGCAAATTAATAATATCTGGGTTAGTTTGCGCTACTTGGGGAACAACTCGATCTGGCAACCATTGACTGAAAAATGTACCTTTACTTCTATTTTTGTAAAGTTTCAAAGGTAAAGTTTCAAAGGTGAGTTTTGTTTTAGCAATACCTTGAAATAAGCGGATTTTTGGCGCAATTACTGTTTTATCGCTACTTGATTTTTCCTGCACCAACATTTGAGAATCTTGTCCTATATCTTGTAATCCTTTGTGTAGTCGATATGCAGCGCGAGCCGCACCACCGTTAGTATCCTGAGTACTTAAATGTAAAATTTTCATTGATTTATGTCGATCTCTTTGATGAATTAATTACAATTAAACTTGTGCTAGACTAAATGATTTCCTTCTAACTCTGTGATATTCCATTGTTAAAGTTAAAGAAGTTGTTAAATACATAAACCAATTCCAGCTAGGAGTTAACAATCTAGCCTCAGAAATATTAACGATAATAATAATAACAAGCATTTGCATTGGTAAATAATCTTCCGGTTTTTTTGCAACTAATACAACTCGATAAAGTGCCATAGCAAAGAAGCGCATAAATCCAATCGCAAATATTACGAAACCGCCAATTCCCATATCTAGTAGTATTTCCAAAAAGCCATTGTGAGAGTTACTTGCCCATTCGTAGGTCAATCTAAGATTAGAAGCAAATGGGCTATTCCAAAATCCAGCATATCCATAGCCAAATAAAGGTCTTTCTAGAACCTTGTTTAAAACAGGTTGCCATAAATCAGTACGTCCGCTAAAAGTCAGGTCTTTCCCCGACGTGCCAACTAAAGTTTCTGCATTCCCTGCGATTAATATCGAACCGCTAACTAACAACATTAAAACAAAACTAATTGCAATAATTTGTAATTTATAGTTATTATTTGTACTAAGTTTATATAAAGGTAAAAGAGATATCATTGCTAACACAATCATTAAAGAAGTTGTAGAACGAGATAAAATAATTAAACAAATAGCTATAGCAAATATAGTTAATCTCAGCCAGCGAAATTTGGATTCACTTAAAGCTAAATGCAAGAAAACTCCCGCACTCCAAGCCATCATGTATCCTAATTCATTTTTATGACCAAAAATTCCACTCCACATCCCAGCTAATTCTGGTGCTGTATGAATTCCGCCAAAACTTGGGATTAAGGGAAAAATCATTGATAAAACTGTTGATGTTCCTAGTGCAAAAGCAATAAATCTAATTTGTTCTTTGAAGGTGTAGCGCATTGCTAAATAAACAGCCAGCAAATAAATTCTCACTATACCTCTTACATAAGTTAAGCTCGAAGCCATATCTGCCGACCATAAAACAGAAAATAAAATTAGTATTAATAGTATTAACTGAAACACACCTTTACTACTAACATAAATAAATCCTTTCCAATAGTTGGCAATTAAAATAGATAAGATTAAATATGATAAAGCATTTAATAATGTATCTACAGATGCACCTCCAAGCGGACTTGATGAAATTTCTATTGCGGGTTTGATTGCGAAGGCACCTACAGTAATTAGTATTAGTATTAATGTGGCAAGTTTTTCAAGTCGTTCAATTTTCAATTTTATACCTCCTATCTCATAGACTTTTTTAAAACTAATTTATTTTCTTAGGAATTACGCAACAACAACGGAAAATATAGTGTCCCAGAAAATTTTGATCCCCCCAACCCCCCTTGGTAAGGGGGGCTTCCGTAAGTCCTATTTCTATTACAAATTACCCATTACCAATTACCCATTACCTATTACTCATTACTCATTACCTATTGCCCATATTTACGAATGCATAATTAACTTTTTATCTTGAAGCATTTTCTTCAATTTCTGTTTAAAAATATCTAATCGAGTTGCACCATATACGGTATTTTGAATAAATTTATCTGCTTGTAAGTTCCTTACTATATAAGGTGGATGCTGCAAAGGAAATTCCATTGTTTCTGTGGGAAGATTAATAAATGAATAGTCTTGAGAGGAATTAAAATTTGTGGAATCTGCACCAAGACCAACATTTTTAACTAAATTAACGTTAGGAATAATGTTCAATCCACCCTGCATCCAGCAAGCAAATGTCCATTGGTAATCCCAAGTGATACCCGTAGGATTATCGTAAATAGAATCAAATACACTTTCCCAATAACTCACCGCTTTAGAATCAAATAAAATGTTATTTAAAATATTAGATTCTTTGATTTCTTGCCACAATTTGATCTGCAAATCGTAATGTTGCCAAGCACGTCTCCAGCTTGCCCATCCCCAACAGTGGCTGTAAGATGAAAAGTAGTAGCTATAATCGGTACGCTTTTGTCCCAATTGGGCATTTTGAGCCGCTATTGAAGTAATTCTATTGTCGTATCGATATTTTTCTAATAATTCTTCGCAAAACTGAAAAAATGTAATATTTGGAATACAATCATCTTCTAAAATAATTGTTTCTTCTACGTTACTAAATACCCAATCTAAACCGCTAGAAACTCGTTTTGCACAACCTAAATTAACCTCAGAGTAGTTTTTTATAACTTCGCAGTTCCAATCAACTTGTTCGATAATTTCTCGTGTAGCAGCACATTTTTCGGCTTCACCTTCACGGTCGTGTCGAGGTCCGTCGGCAATCACAAACAGCTTTTTGGGTTTGACTTGACGAATAAGTTCAAAAACCTTTGCAGTGGTATGCGGACGTTTAAATATAATAAAAGTAATTGGTGTTTCTAGCTGCTTGCTCATGATTATGTTATCCAAAATCTGAATGAATATTAGTCTTATTTCGTGAAATATTCGAGTGTATGAGATACAAATAATATGTTTTAGGCTGCAAATGATAATGAAATTATTAATGTCGTTTATTAATAATTAATATTTATAGAAAGGCAAAAAAGACTCTAATTGAATCTGAAATAGTTTCCGCGTTCTTATATCGACAGCATTGCTTAGAAAAGCTGCTACAGCTTGAGATGCAATAGTTGCGATCGCAGCCCCAAGTCCAGCATATTCAGGTATTAGTAAAAAGTTGAGTATGACATTAAGAATTGCTCCTAATAAAGTTTTACCTAAAGATACATGATTTAATCCTTCAGCTATGAACCAAGGTGATGTTGCTACACCCATAAATACGAATAATGAAGCCCAAATATGCACCGCTAATATAGACCCAGCTTCTATATATCCACTACCAAACATCAGCAAAACGATGTCTTTTGAAAGGAATGTCATAGGAATAGAAATTGCTAAGGAGATATATGTCAGTAAGCGCAGTAATTGTCCAATCCGTTTATAATAATGATCTTCAGATTTCTCTTTTGCTGCATAAATTGCTGGAGCAACCGAAGAAACAATTGTGGTGGGGATAAAATACCATAGTTCGGATACACGTACAGCAGCAGAATAAATCCCAACTTCAGTATCTCCCTTCATTTGACCCAACATTATCTGGTCAATTTTCATAAAAATCAGAATCGCAAATCCTGAAAAAATTAACGGAAAGCTTTCTTTAAGTAGCTTTTTCGCAGTTGCAAAACTCCATTTCCAATTCCATAATTTTGAAAATCCTCTAACTTGATAAATAGCGATTAAAGCAACTGCACTCATGATAATTTCTGCTAATGCGACCCAAGCAAATGCGAGTAATGGTGCTTTAATTAAAATTAGCGCTACTCTTAGCAACATACTTATTAGATACGTGATATTTTTGGCAATCACGCTGTATTTCGACTGCACCTGGGATTGAAACCACAATTCAACAGTATCAGCAGAACGAAAAATTCCGGTCATGGCTAATATTGTCACCAGCCAAATTGTAGTTGCTTTATATTCTTGCAATAAGAATATGCTGAAAATTACTAACAGAACCGAAACAATTCCACCGATTAGTTTTAAGCCAAAAGTAGTCCCTAAAATTTCCGATTTATCTGACGATTCTCGGACAAGATGACGCACTACTACATCATCTAGACCCAAGGTAAAAACTGGGGTAAATAAACTGACAAAAGCCGAAGCATAATTAAACAGACCGTATTGCTCAGTCCCTAAATAACGTGCTACCCATACTCCGACGAACAAACCTCCACCCATCCGCAAAATGCGATCGCCAAATAACCATCCTGTATTACTGGCAATTGCTCTTAATTTAGAATGAGATTTAAGTTGTGATAGATTTTGTGATAGATTTCTAATCTTTAATTTTCTGAGCATAGGGAATAAGTAATCGGCTTCAGTATTTTAATTTTCCACTCATGAATACTTTGACAAAATGCATAAATAATAAAATTATTCCTTTCAACTTCCAATATAAATTTGGCTCGAAGAGAAAGATAATTTTCAAATACAAAGTGAAATCGCTAAATTTCGGACAAGGAATGGTTTTTAACTCATTAACGGATGTATAAGCTAAAAATAACGGTAAAGCTAAGCTATTTTTTTGCATGATGTAATTCATAATTGCCGATCGCTTAAACATCCTTTTATATTCAGCACTAATATCTATATCTAAAGATTTATCATTGTGAAAATTATTATTGTTGTGTATTCTATACCTAACCAAAGATTGAGACATATAAAACTTTTTGGCTCCTACTAAAGAAGCTCCCCACACCAGACAATCATCAGATCTAACCCGCCAATCATCGGTATATGGAATTGGTAAAATTTTATTTGCAATTTCTCTACGCATCGATAATGTAGATGTAATAGAGCCAATCCATTCACCAAGACAAAAGGTTTTGATTACCGAATAACCCAAATCTACATCGTATTCATATTCTTGAAATACCCCTTCTGCTACGCCAAATTTTTTATATCCACAAAAGAGAAAATCGCACTCCCGATAGCGTCGATAAAAATTTAGCGCATTCTCTAAATATTGATGTTCGTACATATCATCAGCATCGAGAAAAAAGATAATATCTCCATTTGCCGCCAAAAAGCCTTCATTAAATGAAGATAATTGTCCTTGATTTTTCTCTTTCAATATATATTTAACATTTGCTTCTCCGTCATATTTAGTAATCACTTCCGCTGAATTATCTGTAGATGCGTCATCAACTATAATAATTTCATCAAACTTCACGCTTTGATTTATCGCACTGTTAACAGCATCTGGGAGAAAATTAGCGTAATTATAATTATTAATTAGACAAGTTGTTTTCATTACTTTTCTCCTTTCGATTCAGAGAGTTCGTTTTTTTGAATCTTCTTGAACATAGTTTGTTGGATTGGGGAAAATTCATTCGGACTTGTCACCGACTCTATAGCTTCCTTGGTGTAATATAAATAGCTATTAGGTTCGTTCTTGACATTTAAACCATTAATAACTATTCCCAAAACCTTCTGATTCGACTGAGTTAGATATTCCTTGGCTGCATTTGCACTATCCAAATCGACAACACCAGGACGAACAACCAGTAAAATACCATCCGTCAAGTCGCTCAATATTGCTGCATCTGCCGTTCCCACGACCGCTGGAGTATCAAAAATGACGAAATCATAATTTTGCGTAAAATTATCTATCAACATTGCCATGCGCTGAGAATCAAGCAAAGCAATGGGATTGGGAGGTACAACACCAGAACAAAGAACATCTAAATTAGGTAAGACCTCTTGGACTGCGGCATTAATATTTAGGCGATCGATGATGACATTACTTAGACCCACTGCATTCGTCAGTCCCCAGGTATGATGCTGAATGGGATGGCGCATATCTGCATCCACGAGCAATATCCGTCTTCCCGTACTAGCCATTGCAACAGCTAAATTTGCTGCAACTTCCGATTTTCCTTCCTTACTAACAGAACTCGTGACCACAATACTTTTTAACTGAGTATCGGAACAGAGGAATTTTAAATTAGCTTGTAATATTTGATAAGCATTCCCTACAGGAAATTCCGGAATATCTCTACCGATAATTTGCGGAATGGGTCTGTTTATTCCAGCGACGGAAGAATTATGTTTGCTATGTTTACCAACTGCGGGAATAACTCCGAGCAATGTATATTTCAGGACTGCTCTAGCTTCCTTGACTGTTTTAACCGAGCGGTCTATCAAATCTAAACCAAAAGCTGTCATTAAACCTAATAACACACCAGCAGCACCTCCACCCACAATAAACAGAATTTTACGCGGTCCTTGGGGTACGTCAGGTATTAAAGCTGCCGAGATAACCCTTGCATTCGGAATCTTTTGATTTTCTGAAACATTAATTTCCTGGATTTTCGTTAACAGCGTTTCGTAAGTTGATTGTGCAGCTTTGAGTCTGCGTTCTAGTTCACGCTGGATTTGTTCTAATTGTGGTAGGTAATTAGCTCGCTGTTTATAGACAGAATATTTGTTAGAAAGCGAAATAATTTGCTGTTCCAAACCAACACGTTCTGCTTCTACGCGAGTAATCTCTGCAATCAAACCTTGTCGCAGTTCTCCCAGTTGCAAATTTCCCTGCTGAAATTGCTCTTGGGTACCCGTGATTTGGGTTGTTCTTTCGTTAAGCAGACTTTTTAAAGCCGCTACTTTTTCTTCTAAATTAACTACAGTGGGGTGTCCCGGTTGAAAACGAGTCTTTTCTAACGCTAACTGACTTTCTGCTTCCTGTAGCTGAGTAAGTACTTTTTGTATCCCTGGTGTTTGACTTAACTGTGCGGAGATAACTGCTTGTTGCGGTTCTACCTGAGCTTGAGAGCGTAAAGCTGCTAAACGTGCAGTTACATTCGCTAATTGAGCTTGATTTTGAGCTATTTGTTGTTCTAACTGATTAATTGTCCCGACTGCTGCATCAGCTTCTGCTTGTAAGACAATAATCTGATTCTTTTCTTTGAAATTCCGCAGTTGTAATTCGGCTTTTTTCACCGATGATTCTGCTTTCGGCAGTTGTTCCATCAGAAATCTGCCTGCGGTTTGTGCTTCTCCTTGGTTAGCTTTAATATTTTGTTGGATATATTTATCGATAACTGTATTGACAATTTTGGCTGCTTTTTCAGGGTTCGGGTCGCTATAGGAAATTAATAAAACATCACTACCTTTAATTCCTTCAACATACAGTCCACCAGCTAAAGTAGAAATCGGTAAAAGTTCACCTTCTTCATCCCTAAGATTCAGTGCGCTAATTGTTTCTTGAAGTACGGGATTTGAAGTAACAATACGTGCTTGAGTATCTAAAGGATTATTATTTTGAGTTAAAGCTTCCAAGCGTCCTATATCTTCCGATAATCCAGTCAAAGAAGAAGTACGATTACTTTTAATCATTACACTTCCTTCTGCTTTATAGGTAGGTTTACGTGAAAGTGAATACAGTGATGCTGCCGTTACCGTCAACGCACAAACACCTAAAGCAGGCAACCAGCGACGCTTGATAACCTGGAAATATTTTTGAATATCTATTTCTTCAATTTTTTCAATATTGCCTATTTCCATTGTCATAGCTACAAAACATCTATAGTAATGTTCAAAATTGATACAATTGACAGCACAGAATCAGCCGTTTCAGATGTACAATGCAATCAAGGCACGTCCATTCAAATCGACATTTACGATTGAAATAATATAGTTAACTTAACTCAAGTCAAAGTAGACTTTAGAAAGACTGCATGACAAAAAAATTAGGACTCACGCAACTGGCATATTTTGGTCGTAGGGTGCTGTGACACTTCGCTTGATTTCTAACGCAATAATAAGGTTTATGTGTCACGCACCGTTCCCTCAGTCTTGTGACAATTGCTTAAGTCCTGAAAAATGTCTCAGTCCAACTCTAAAATCGAAAATTAAAGTTTTTTACTAGAGAGAATTGGTAGATAGAATTGATAAATAACTGCCAGAAGGTACAAACCCCGATCCGGATGCATGAAGATGTAGATGCTGTAACCAATTAATCTTTGTCACTTTTTAGACTAGCAGATTCCCGAATAAGTTACATTACCGAAAACTGTAATAAAACTTTCACAAACTTGGTAGATGGCATAAAAAATAAAAGTAGGCAAGTCGCTTTAATCGACTTAATCATTACAACAAACAAAATACGTTCCCATCATTTATTTTTTATAAGTTATCTGGTATTTTTTACCTAACGTTGGCATTTCACAATCAGTAGCATAACATCCAAAATACGTAAATAGACTTAAGTCAAATAACTTCATTTAAATTTTATATACATTTGCACGGAGCTTTATGTTGCAATAATATATACTATATTTTCTACCTTCAAAAAAATATATTCAATGAATAGCTTGTTATATAGGAACTTTGAGTTTATTGGTTTAGTCTAATTTAAATTACCTGTGTAATATAATTTACTCTATTGGAATGATAATTACAGTCCTTGAGGTGGCTTTTGTTTATAGTTACGTAACCCTAATGGGTACCTTTAATGACCACTCCGCACTATAGTATCACGTTTTATTTTTATAAAGTTTATCCGCATATCAGCACGTTGCGCTGATGCTCGCTTGAGATATATAGCGAGCTTTCCGGCTCACACTAGTAGTGGAAGATTGGATATTTTTTAATTTGTAAGTCCCTTAAAATATAATTTAATTAAAAAAAAAGAAACCAGATTTCTATATAACTAAAAACTTGGTTTATCGATTATCTAAAATTATTCATTTGGATAGACAACCAGCAACAAAAAGCTTGTTTAATAGTCGAAATAAATTGAAATATTAGTTTTACCTTGAAAGATGCGTTACGCTCCGCGATAATGCACCCTACGTGTTTTTATTTCATTCAATTAGGACTTACATAGAAATATTGTAATCAACTACAAAATATGTGTTTACTTATAAGCTCTTCGTTGCTTATCAAACTGTATCTTAAAATTATTTATATTTAATTGTTAGTAATTACATTTAATTGAATTTTTCCTTAAACAAACATTAATCTGAAAAGAATCTTTTCTTAATCGGATATTCTTATACTTTAGGTAGAGTATCAATGTTTACATTTGTTGACTTGTTGATCCACAAAAAACTTTTATCGGAGACTTTGAAGTAAGAGTAAATGTTTAAAACGCTTAACCAGCGAACAAATACTATAGCTCAGACAACTGGAATCGTAAGGGGTGGACTTGTGATAAGCAAGGCTTTGATTAACTATACTGAATCAGTGAAAATGTAAATTGCGTTACCAATAACACTTTATTTTATGCGGGTAAATACTGTAATTAACTGTATTTTTAACCTAAAGGTAGATACCTATTAGGATTAATTCTGAGATACTACTAGCGAGAAAAAATTAAATAGATTTGAGTAATCTTTTTGCTACGAGAGAGTTTTCTTAGAAGTCGGGAAAATGTTTCTTAGATAGTTTGAGTTACGATTATCAACTGAGTCAATTTACTTGGGCGATTCGGAAAATTCGATCAACATATACATCTAATAACTTAGCTATTTCACACGACAAAACAAATTACTTATGGCTACAACACTATCTGCGGGCGATATTGCGATTATTGGCATAAATACTGATAATCCTGATAACTTTAGTTTCGTTTTACTAGTAGATATTGAAACGGGTACCGAAATTAGATTTACTGACAGTGGCTGGACGGATAGTAATGCGTTTAGAGCTAGTGAAGGAGCTTTTAAATATACTGCTACAACAAACTTATCTGCTGGAACAGTAATTAATTTTGTTAATGATGCGGTAAATTTTGCAGCCGATAATGATGCTGGTGTTGGTACTAATGGATTCAATTTGTCTACCAGTGGCGATCAAGTTATTGCTTTCCAAGGAGCATCCACAAATCCAACTTTTATATACGCAGTACAAACAAATAGCACTCAATTTCAAACTACTGCTAGTACTTCTAATGATTCTGCTCTACCAAATGGGTTAGTAAATGGTACTTCTGCTGTAGCAGTGGGACAAGGTTCTGGTACTGAATGGGACAATTCTGTTTATAATATGTCTGTGACTAGTGGAACTAGAGAAGAAATTCTTGCAGCAGTTAGTAACCCAGTAAACTGGACGGGTTCTAATGATGTGCTAACCATACCAACTAGTTCTTTCACTATCGGTGGTTCTAACAATAACGATACCACCCCTCCAGAATTGAATGCGACAACACCTTTAACCCCAGCAGACGACGCAACCAATGCTGTAATTGATGCCGATTTAACAATCAAATTCAACGAAAGCGTCCAAAAGGGTACGGGTAATATCGTTATCAAGAATAGCTCTGATAATTCTGTAGTCGAAGCCTTTAATGTTGCAACTTCCACAGCAATTACCATTAGCGGCGATACTGTAACTATTAATCCTACAAATAACCTCGCAGCTTCAACTGGTTTTTATGTAGAAATTGATGCGGGAGCGATTAAAGATGCAGCAGGTAACAACTTCGCAGGGATTTCGGGTAACAGTACTTGGAACTTTACTACTGGTACGGAAGATTCAATTACTGAAATCTACGATATCCAAGGTGCTGCTCACACTTCACCATTTGTTTCGGTAGATTTTGATAATTTACCAGCAGACACATTTACTATTTCAGGAAGTGAAGTTACTACTACAGGTATAGTTACCGCAGTAGATACCAATGGTTTCTATCTCCAAGATGCAACAGGAGACGGAAACAATGCTACTTCCGATGCTATCTTTGTTTTTACTCGCTCTGCTCCTACGGTTACAGTTGGTGATGCACTACAAGTTAGCGGTACAGTTAGCGAATTTTTCCCTGGTGGAAAAAGTACTGGGAACCTTTCCACAACTCAAATTAGTAGTCCTACCATAACCATACAATCTAGCGGTAATCCACTTCCCGCAGCAACAATTATTGGTAGCGGTGGTAGAATTCCTCCTACCGAAAATATTGATGATGATGCTTTCGGTACTATTGCTGGTAAAGGTAATTTTGATCCCGATACCGATGGGATTGATTTCTTTGAGTCGTTAGAAGGAATGTTGGTGACAGCGAAAGATGCAGTAGCTGTTGCTCCTACCAATCGCTTTGGGGAAATTTTCACGGTTGTAGATAACGGTACGGGTGCGACAGGTTTAAGCGATCGCGGTACTTTAAATATCAGCCCCGATGATTTTAACCCCGAAAGAGTTCAAATCAATCAAGATTCAGGAATTTTGCCAGGGTTTACTATTCCCCAAGTAAATGTTGGTGCAAAGTTGGGAGATGTAACCGGAGTTGTTGGTTACGGTTTCGGTAACTTCGAGATTTACCCAACTCAGGATTTTACCCCAAATATAGTTCCTGCAACTATCCAGCAAGAAACCACCAACTTGATGGGTAATGCAGATAAGCTGACAGTTGCTAGCTACAACGTTTTGAATCTCGATCCCAAAGTTGAAGACCCTGCTAAGACTAATAACCCTAATAATAATAGGGATGTAGACGATGATGAAGGAAATGGGCGTTTTACTAAAATCGCTTCTCAAATCGTCAATAATTTAAAAACTCCTGACATCATTGGTTTACAGGAAATTCAAGATAATACTGGGGCTGAAATTAATGATAATGTAACATCCGCTAGCGAAACTTTACAAAAGCTAGTTGATGAAATTAAAGCAGCAGGTGGTCCGACATACAGTTTTATCGATAACACTTTCATCGGTAATAATACTAGCGGCGGTCAACCTGGTGGTAATATTCGCACTGCTTTCCTCTACAATCCCGACCGCGTAGACTTAGTAGATGGTTCGGTTGAAACAATTCAAGACGATGCTTTTGATGGTAGTCGCTTACCATTAGTCGCTAAATTTACTTTCAACGGTGAGGAAGTTACCGTTGTTAACAATCACTTCTCATCTAAAGGTGGTAGCGCTCCGATTTTAGGTGAACAGCAGCCTTTTGAAGCCCGTCAAGAAGAAGTCAGTGTTAATGGAAGCCTTGATGAACGTCAAGCACAAGCGCAAGCAGTTAAAGGTTATGTTGATGGAATTTTAGCAGCAGATGCAAACGCAAATGTTGTTGTAGTGGGTGACTTGAACGAATTTGAATTTGTCTCTCCCGTAAAAACTTTGGCGCAAAGCTTGACAAATTTGACAGAGACTTTACCAGAAGACGAACGTTACAGCTTTAACTTTCAAGGTAACTCACAATCCTTGGATCATATTTTGGTTAGTGATAACTTAGTAGGGAATGCTGAGTTTGATATAGTACACGTAAATTCTGAATTTGCCGATACTTCTCAAAAAGCTAGCGACCACGATCCGTTAGTTGCAAGTTTGTCTATCCCACAACAAATAAAACCACAACCGGAAGCGAAAATTCTTAGCGAGAATGTTAACGGAACTACAATCGAGTCAATTGACTTACGTAATTTCGCTAGTCAAGTAACTGTGGATTTCAAAATTAGTAGAGAAGCTGATTTTGATAACCAAGTTTACTTCTACGCAGTTGATGATATTACTGGTACGGTTGATGGTTTAGCACCTGATGCTGATGGTTATCTAAAAGCTGCTTTAGATAATCTGGTGTCTCCCGCATTCTCTACCAGTGATGATAATACAGAAACAGGAACCGTTCAATTTGATGCAGGTTCTATTGTTGTTCCTGTAATTATTGCTGATGGGACTTTATCTGAAGCATTGAGCGGTGTAGCAGAAGTTTACTTTCCGTACTTGGGTGCAAACAGCGATAACGGTAACTTCGATCACATCAAATTGCTTGATAACAACACCTTCGGTTTCGAGGATTTACCCAACGGTGGCGATCGAGATTTTAACGATATCGTAATTCAGTTAGATAACTTTAGAGTGTAATTGTCAAGATTATTTCTGCCTGTAGAGCCAAAACTAAGGAAAAATCATTCTACAGGATGAAGATAACAATTTTCGACTTTAAGGTAATTTGTAATCCTTGGTTTGTACGTGAGTTGGTGATACCGTATTGAAAAACACAAGAGTTTGATATATTACATACAAACTCTTATTTTGCGGAAACTACCCAAAGAGCTAGCCTTCGTGATTAATTAGAAAATTGTCAACAAATAATCAAAATCAATAGAGCAACCAAAATATGCTGAATTTAGCCGGAACTATTAAATTAGAAGGTGCAGAAATTTCCGCTTACGATTCTGGAACTAAGCGTATTTTTGTGACTGGAGAAGCAGGAGCAAATAATGTAAATAGCATTGTTGAAGGTTCTCCTATTCTGCAAGTTGTTGATATTGCTGACCCAAGTAAACCCGTAGTAATTAACCAAATTGACCTTTCTAGCTACGGTGCGGGAGTTCAGAGTGTTGCCGTCAAAAATGGCGTTGTTGCTGTGGCTGTTTCTGCTGAAACTCCAACTGACCCCGGTAAAGTCGTTTTCTTCAACGCTTCTGACAGTTCTTTCTTATCTCAGGTAACTGTAGGCGCTTTACCTGATATGCTTACCTTCACCCCCGACGGTAGCAAGGTATTAGTTGCTAATGAAGGTGAACCCAACGATAGATTTACCGTTGACCCAGAAGGTTCGGTTAGCATTATTGATGTTTCTAATCGTGCTACTCCTACCGTCACCACTGCCGATTTTAAAGCATTTAACGGTCAAGAAGCAGACTTAAGAACAAAAGGAGTTAGAATTTTCGGTGAAAAATCTGATGGTACTCCATCTACAGCAGCCGAAGATTTTGAACCAGAATACATTGCTGTATCTCCTGATGGAACAACTGCTTTCGTTACCTTGCAAGAAAATAACGCTTTCGCTGTTGTTGACATTGCCAGTAGTAAAGTTACAAGTATTTTGCCTTTAGGATACAAAGACTGGAGCGGTGCTAATCCGACATTGAAACCATTCAAAGCAACATTTGATGGTTCTCAGGAAGTTACACCTAATACTTCTACAGCTACAGGAAACGCTTTACTGCAACTCAATCAAGCGGGAAATGCCCTAAATTATACCATGACCGTTTCCGGTTTGGATTTTGGGACATTAGCAGGTGGAGCAGCTCAAACTGCCGATACAGGTGATGATGTAACCGGGATACACTTCCACAATGCCGCACGGGGAGCAGGTGGTCTGGTTGTCTTTGGTATTTTCGGACCCGCACAAGATACCGACGATCGCACTATTACTATCAACGCTAACGGTACAACTACAATTTCTGGGGTTTGGGAAACTACAGATACCGCAGCCAGTACAAGCTTAAGTAATTTCGTTGCCGATTTGCAAGCTGCAAACACAGACGAAGATGTGAATTTGTACTTCAACATCCATACCGAAGAATTTCCAATGGGCGAAATTCGCGGTCAAATTATGGGTAGTACCGTACAACTTGATGCTAGTAATAGAGACGACGGCATAAACTTCGCTAACTACCCCAATCTATTCGGGATGTACCAACCGGATGCGATCGCCAGTTATGAAGCTAACGGCGAAACCTACTACATCACCGCAAACGAAGGGGATGCACGCATTCGTCCCGATGGGGATATTGAAGTTGATGGTAGCGAGATTGAAGAAGGTGCTGATTTCAATGAAGAAGCACGAGTTGGTGATGATGAAATAATTCTCGACCCCACCGCTTTCCCTGACGCAGCAACTTTAAAAGAAGATGAAAATCTCGGTCGTTTAAATATCACCACCACCCTTGGCAATACTGATAACGACCCCGAATTTGAAGAACTCTACGCTTACGGCGCTCGTTCCTTTTCCATCTTTAACAGCAGTGGTGAATTAGTTTACGACAGCGGCGATTTAATCGGTAAACTGACATCTCAACTAGTTCGCGAAAAATTCAACTCCCAAGGTGATGCGGACAGTTTTGACAGCCGCAGCGACGACAAAGGAGCCGAACCCGAAGGTGTAACCATTGGTCAAGTTGGTAATAAAACCTATGCTTACGTTGGTTTGGAAAGAACCGGCGGTGTAATGGTGTTTGATGTAAGCAATCCTACCGCAGCTAGTTTCGTACAGTACATCAACAACGAAGGTGATTTAAGCCCAGAAGGTTTGACTTTCATCGATGCACAAGATAGCGCAAATGGCAACTCTTTATTAGCTGTTACCAACGAAGTAAGCGAAACATTAAGTATCTATAACGCGAATATTCCCGATACTAATGATTCAGATACTTTCACCTTACAACTACTCCATGCAGCCGACCAAGAAGCCGGTATTCCCGCGCTCGATGATGCACCCCGCTTTAGTGCTGTATTGAATGCGTTGAAAAATCAAGATGCTGATAACGATGGAAGTGTTGACTATGAAAATACCGTCATACTCTCCTCTGGTGATGCTTATATTCCTGGTTTATTCTTAAACGCAGCAGCAGACCCATCCTTAGCTCCTTTATTAGGTAAAGCAGGTGCGGGACGGGCTGATATTGTCATTCAAAATGAACTTGGTTTCCAAGCCATTGCTTTTGGAAATCACGAATTTGACTTGGGTACGGGATTCGTTGCATCGGTACTTACTCCCGATGGTGATTATCCTGGTGCCAATTTCCCTTATCTAAGTTCTAATCTCAACTTTACCAACAACACCGACTTAGCTCCTTTAGTAACTGCGGATGGTCAAGAAGCCAGCACTATCCCTGGTAAAATTGCCAAGAGTACCGTAATTACCGTCAACGGTGAAAAAATTGGTGTAGTCGGTGCCACAACTCCTACTTTAAATCGAATTTCTTCTCCTGGAACCGTTGGTGTTCTCCCCGCAGACTCTACCGATATCAATGCTTTAGCTGCGGAAATTCAAAAGTCAGTTGATGCGCTACTTGCAGCTAACCCCGACCTCAACAAAGTCATCTTGCTTGCTCATATGCAGCAAATTGCCATTGAGCAAGAATTGGCTGGTTTGCTCAAAAACGTAGACATCATTATGGCTGGTGGTTCTAATACTCGCTTGGTAGACGAAACCGACCGTCTGCGAGATGGAGATACCGCTCAAGGTGTTTACCCAATCCTCAAAAAATCAGCTACTGGGGAAGATGTCGCTGTCATTAACACCGATGGTAATTATAAATATGTCGGTCGCTTAGTAGTTGATTTTGATGCTCAAGGTAGAATTATTCCCCAAAGCATTAACCCAGATGTCAGCGGTGCTTACGCTACTGACGACGCAGGAGTTGCAGCGCTCAACGCTGAAAATTTGGTAGACCCAGAAATTAAAGCGATTACCGATGCTTTACGGACAGTAATTCAGGAACAAGACGGGAATGTCTTGGGTATTACCGATGTCTTCCTCAACGGAGCTAGACAAGATGTGCGGACTCAAGAAACCAACTTGGGTAACTTAACCGCTGACGCAAACCTCACTTATGTCAAAGGTTTAGATTCAACTGTTGCTGTTTCCATTAAAAACGGTGGTGGTATCCGCAATAGTATCGGTCGCATTTTCACACCCGCAGGTGCTACCGAATCGGAAAAACTTCCTCCCGAAGGAAACGAGTTATCTGGTAAACCCGATGGTGGTATTTCTCAACCAGATGCTCAAAACGCACTATCATTTAATAACGCTTTAACTCTCCTTACCGTTACAGCAGAGCAGTTAAAGCAAGTTCTCGAACATGGTGTCTCAGCAACAGCAGCTGGTGCTACCCCCGGTCAATTCCCCCAAATTGGTGGTGTTTCCTTTAGCTTTGACGCTACCAAACCCGCAGGACAACGCATTCAAAGCGCTGCGATCCTCAACGACGATGGTACTGTAAAAGAAACCTTGGTCAAAAACGGTCAAGTCGTAGGAGATACAAACCGCGCAATTCGGATTGTCACTCTAAATTTCTTGGCTAATGATAATGGTGATGGTTATCCTTTCACAGACTTTATCAAAGCTAATCCCACTTTTGCCAATCGAATTGATTTACTTGGTGAAACCGATAAAGACCTCAACTTCAACGGTAAAATTGACGCAGCAGTTGATCCCGCAAAATTCGATCCAGGTAAATCTAATTTTGCTAATTCCGGTTCCGAACAAGATGCATTTGCTGAGTATCTCCTAGCTAACTTTAATACTCCAGAAACAGCATTTAAAGTTGCTGACGTTGCACCCGCAGAAGATATGCGGATTCAAAACCTTGCTTTCCGTGCAGATACTGTATTAGCTGGTTTAATGGAACCACCTGTAGTACAGCCTCCTGTAGAACCACCTGTAGTACAGCCTCCTGTAGAACCACCTGTAGTAGAACCACCTGTAGTACAGCCTCCTGTAGTAGAACCACCTGTCGTACAGCCTCCTGTAATAGAGCCTCCTGTAATAGAGCCTCCTGTAGTAGAGCCTCCTGTAGTAGAACCACCTGTACTAGAAAATATCATCATCGGTACTGATGTTAATGGAACTACAGTTGAATCCATTGACCTAACAGGTTTAACTGGTCAAGCCACAGTAAACTTTACTATTAGTAGAGAAGCTAATTTCAACAATGAGGTTTATTTCTACAAAGTTGATAATATTACTGGTAGTGTTGGCGGTGTAAAAGTAGGTGAAGCTGGTTATGTGACAGCGGCTTTAAACAACCGCGTTTCTCCTGTATTCTCTACCAGCGATGACAATACACAAACTGGAAGCGCTCAATTTACCGCAGGTTCCATAGTGGTTCCCGTAATTATTGCTGACGGTACATTAGCTGAAGCTATCAGCGGTGCGGCTGAAGTTTACTTCCCATACTTGGGTGCTAACACCGATAACGGTAACTTCGACCACATTAAATTTATCGGTAATAACACTTTCGGTTTTGAAGACTTAGCCAACGGTGGTGACAAAGACTTCAATGATATCGTAATTAAGATTGAGAGTATTGCTTAATTGAAGGTTTGAATATAGCTTATTTCTCACATATTTTTTGAGAAATATATTGAGGAATTAGCTATCTCTTTAAAAGCAAGTTAAGTAGATAGGCGTAATTAAATATAAGATAAGACCTCACCACGCCACTTGCTACAACGCGGGGAACCCGCGCAACGCAGTGGCTTCTCAATCCCTCTCCTTATTAAGGAGAGGGAAGCCGGACTAAGGATGAGGTTTTATATTTAATTTGACCCACTTACTTGTCAAATATTTACACCTAGCAACCTTACGGTTAACTAGGTGTTTTTTTTATTTTAATTCTTAGTTTTTAGCGATAGTTAATACAAGATTAAATAGCAATACCGTTCAGCGCAGCTGCGACTCAGGCACACCTACGGTGAACGTTCCTCAACCCAACCTACGCTATTAGCCTCACATACAGGAGTTCCCAGCCGGAGACTGGGAACAAGAAGTATTAACTGTTTTCACTAATCTATTTTTCTTACAACAATACATATTTTTTCGGTATTAAATTAAATCAAAATTAAATATTTGTAAATAGTAATTCAGTACATTGCGGTGATTAAAAGGTCGCTGTTATACTGCGATCGCAATTGGTCGTGCATCCGGGGAATTACTTAGAAATAATGAGAGCAAATTACTTTTCAGTTTTTCCCATTGCTTCAAATAGTACGACAAACGTTAATTTTATAGCAGAGGAGAATCGAGTTAATTTCATGGCTAATACTCCATTCGACACTAACGAACCGGCGCAATTAAAGGGTCTCAACGGTTACAACACCGACCCAATTGTTACCATCGGTGAAACTATTAATGATTACACTCCTCCAGGTATTCTCGATGGTTTAGGTGCTTTTGCCCTAGATGCAGATACCGTTCGCGTTTTAGCCAACCACGAATTACGTCCAGATGTTGGTTATGCTTACCAACTAGCTAACGGCACCTTCTTAACTGGTGGTCGTGTAAGCTACTTCGATATCAATAAAAATACCCGTCAGATTGAGGGTGCTGGTTTAGCTTACGACACAATTATCAACCGTCAAGGTGAAATTGTAGACGAAGCATCAGACTTAGAATTTAATGGTTTGAATCGTTTGTGTTCTGCTCAGTACATTGCAGCTAATCAATTTGGTGCAGATCGCGGTTTAAAAGATGGGATGTTCTTTACCGGAGAAGAAGGCTCTGGTGGTACTGAATTTGTAGTTGATACTGCTACTGACACCATGTACGCCGTACCCTGGATGGGTCGCGCTGCTTGGGAAAGTGTTACCGAGTTAGATACGGGAAATACGGATAACGTTGCACTTCTGGTTGGTGACGATCGCGCAGGTGCGCCTTTATTAATGTACGTTGGTACTAAAGATAAAAGTGCTAATGCTGGCTTCTTAGAACGTAATGGTCTTGTCGGTGGTAAGCTCTACGCTTGGGCAGCAGATAGCGGCGAAACTTCACCCGAACAGTTTAAGGGAACTAAGGAAAGTCGTACTGGTAAGTGGGTTGAAATCGACTTCTACCGTCCTGACCTTGCAGGTACAACAGACTATGACGCTGATGGCTTTGCAACTCAAGCTAAACAAGATGCATTAGCCCAAGCAGCAGGTGCATTCACTTTCTCCCGTCCTGAAGATGTAGCTACCAACCCTGAAGATGGAACTATTGCAGTCCTGGCTTCTACTGGTCGTGGCGATCGCTTTCCTTCCGATGACTGGGGTACTACTTATAAAATTGATGTTGATTTCAAAGATATTAACGCAGGTGATATTACTGCCAAACTTGACATCCTTTACGACGGTGATGATGCAGGTGCAGGTCAGTTCGCAGGTTCTGACTTTGGTCTGCGTAGCCCCGATAACTTAGATTGGGCTGATGATGGTTTCATCTATGTTCAAGAAGACCGTTCCACCAGTAAATTTGGTCAAACTTCTGGAGAAGAAGCTTCCATCTGGCGTTTAGACCCTAATTCTGGTGAGTTGGTTCGCGTCGCTCAAATGGATCGTAGTGCGGTTCCCGCAGGTCAAACTGATAGCAATCCTACTGATATTGGTAACTGGGAATCCTCCGGTATCATTGACGTTTCCAGCTTATTTGGCGAAAAACCTGGCGATTTGTTTTTGTTCGACGTTCAAGGTCACAGCCTTGGAGGTGGTGCGATCGCTGATTCTAACCTTGTTGAAGGTGGTCAGCTAGTGTTCTTAGAAAATCCTCTTGAGACAATTAATCAAGTCTCTGAGTCTAACACCTTCGATACCGCTGCTCCTGCTCAAATGCAGGGTATTAATAATTACAGCGTTGACCCTATTTTTACCGTTGGTGAAAGCTTCGACACAGGAACAGAAGTTTACACTCCTCCTGGTATCTTAGATGGTTTAGGTGCTTTTGCTTTAGATGCAGATACTGTTCGAGTTTTAGCTAACCACGAATTACGCCCAGACGCTGGTTATGCTTACCAACTAGCTAACGGCACCTTCTTGACTGGTGGTCGTGTCAGCTACTTCGATATCAATAAAGATACTCGTCAGATTGAGGGTACTGGTTTAGCTTATGACACAATTCTCAACCGTCAAGGTGAAATTGTAGACGAAGCATCAGACTTAGAATTTAATGGTTTGAATCGTTTGTGTTCTGCTCAATACATCGAGGCTAACCAATTTGGTGAAGGTCGCGGTTTAAAAGATGGGATGTTCTTTACCGGAGAAGAAGGCTCTGGTGGTACTGAATTTGTAGTTGATACTGCTACTAACACCATGTACGCCGTACCCTGGATGGGTCGAGCTGCTTGGGAAAGTGTCACCGAGTTAGATACGGGAAATACGGATAACGTTGCACTTCTGGTTGGTGACGATCGCGCAGGTGCGCCTCTATTAATGTACGTTGGTACTAAATATAGAAGTGCCGATGCTAACTTCCTCGAACGTAACGGTCTTGTCGGTGGTAAGCTCTATGCTTGGGCAGCAGATAGCGGCGAAACTTCACCCGAACAGTTTAAGGGAACTAAGGAAAGTCGTACTGGTAAGTGGGTTGAAATCGACTTTTACCGTCCTGACTTGGCAAATACTGATGGCTATGATGCTGATGGTTTTGCAACTCAAGCTCAACAAGATAAATTAGCTCAAGCAGCAGGTGCATTCACCTTCTCCCGTCCTGAAGATGTAGCTACTAACCCTGAAGATGGAACTATTGCAGTCCTGGCTTCTACTGGTCGTGGCGATCGCTTTCCTTCCGATGACTGGGGTACTACTTATAAAATTGATGTTGATTTCAACAACATTGGTGCAGGTGATATTACTGCTAAACTTGACATCCTTTACGATGGGGATGATGCAGGTGCAGGTCAGTTCGCAGGTTCTGACTTTGGTTTGCGTAGCCCCGATAACTTAGATTGGGCTGATGATGGTTTCATCTATGTTCAAGAAGACCGTTCCACCAGTAAATTTGGTCAAACTTCTGGAGAAGAAGCTTCCATCTGGCGTTTAGACCCTAATTCTGGTGAGTTGGTTCGCGTCGCTCAAATGGATCGTAGTGCGGTTCCCGCAGGTCAAACTGATAGCAATCCTACTGATATTGGTAACTGGGAATCCTCCGGTATCATTGATGTTTCCAACTTGTTTGGTGAAGCACCTGGTGATTTGTTCCTATTTGGGGTTCAAGGTCATAGCCTGGAAGGTGGCGTAATTGACGCTGCGAACCTTGTTGAAGGCGGTCAATTGGCATTTTTGGAAAGTTCTGACCTAGCGACACCAACACCTCCTACAACTCCTACAATCATCACTCCTGTTTCAGCAGGTAGCCCCATCGGTACCGTAACAAAAGACGGAAACGTGATGGAAGTTATTGACCTTACGGGTGCAGAGTTCGCAGGTAAAACTGTAAAAGCTAGCTTTGAAATCAGCAGAGAAGCTGACTACAACAATAACGTTTACTTCTATACAGTTGATGCTGCTGACGGTAACATCGGTGGTTTAGCGCCTGATGCCAGTGGATATATTCAAGCTGCATTAAATAACGTCGTCAACGCATCCAAGGCATTAACAACCCCCGACGAGAAAACCACAACAGGAACTCTCGACATCGCAGGTGGAGACATCTTGGGTGTTGTCATCATCGCTGACGGTACTTTAGCAGAAGCTAGAAATAACCTCAGTAGCGTAGAAGGCGTTTACTTCTCTTACATGGGCGCTAACACAGACAGCGGAAGCTTCGACCATATTAAATTCGAGAACAATATGTTCAAATTTGAAGATTTGGTTGACGGTGGTGACCAAGATTTCAACGACATGACCGTCAAGATTAGCTTTGCTGTGTAATTAAGGTCAGGAAATAAACTCTATCAAGATAGTTAAAGTCTAAATTTGTTGGTTTGTAAGATTTTAACTTGACTAAAGTTTAATTCTACTTACATCTTGCATCAGTTGCAATAACCGCCTTAGAATAAATCCCCAGGCTTATAAGCAAAGTCTGATAAATCAGACAAGGCTCATGTCCTACGGACACGCTACGCTAGTAGTACGTTTTAACACTTTGTATATCAGCCGATGATTTTGATTTCAAGGTGGGTTTGGGGGCTTGTTGACACTGCTGCAAGATGTCAAATTTTACCGACTTCTTTAAGAGGTCGGTTTTTTTATCTATATTTTGCCAGAAGACCCTCAGTCATACTCATATGCTCAACCGCAAAACTCTCGGAAGCGAATTGATTGGAACAACGGCAATATTCACAGTATCCAAAGGCACGAGCAGCAACAATACGCCTAATTGATGCTGGGGTTTTCTCTGACATTAAGCTTACCGACATTTCAGTTCGGTTGCTTGGCACGCACTTCGATATCTTCAAGCGTTTGCAGTAAAAGACGCTTAGCTTGCATTTCCCAACCTAATTTCTGAATTTTGATCGCAGCAAAAGTACCACCGATCGCAGCTAACAAACCGATGGGTTGATGAAGCGAAATTCCGAGTAATAAACCCAAACCACCAATTCCCCAAAACGGTAAAGCTACTGTTTGCCGCTGTTCTTCAATAATTTTATTTATTTCACCCGACGGCATTTGAGTCAATAATTCTTCTTTTACCTTTCGCTGTTCTGCCATTGGTACAGCTAAACAAATTTTTCGTCGCAGTTTTTCAATTTTACGAGCATCGGTGCTGTATTCTGTAAGTTCATCAAGAGTCATTGACAACAAACGTTTTAATTGTTCCACTGTGTGCCTTAAGTCCCTTATATTTTTTTAGTAAAAAGCTATTCAATGTTATTTAGGTATCTTATCAGTTTATAGGGTAGGGTGCGATGCTTAACAACTGATTAAGTATCTATTACAAAATAATAATAATACTTTTAGGCGATTGCCAAAAATATTTAAATAATAAATACAGAAAACGTGGGTGCAAAAATTGAAAACCGATACCCTCTTCTACGACCTAGTTAGAGAACTTCCACAACTATTTTTTGAACTTATTGGTAAACCAGAAACAGACACCAATATCTACACATTCACGGCACAGGAGGTAAAAGATCAATCATTTCGTTTGGATGGTTTATTATCTACCGTTACAGGTAGTGAAAACGAACCATTATATCTAGTCGAATTTCAAACTTACAAAGATGAAGAATTTTACGAACGCATTTTTGGACAACTTTTCGTTTACTTCCGTCAATACCGTCCCCCAAATCCCCAATGGTATCTAATTGTAATCTACGACAGAAGAAGTAATGAAACTCCACCCCATCCCCGCTACCAAACATTGGTAAAAAACCACCTACATCGTATTTATCTTAAGGAACTCCCTGATGATGAGTCATTAGCCACAGGAATAGCAAAATTATTCGTTGAGACTCGTAAGAAAACTAGCACCCTAGCACAACGACTTATGAGTAAAGCTACGGAGGAAATAAGTGATGAAAATAATCAAAAGAAAGTGCTAGCATTTATCCAAAGCATCGTGGTCAAAAAATTCCCAAAACTCAGTAAAGAGGAAATCGAGGCTATGCTTAACTTAGGTGATGACATAGAAAAAACAGGTTACTACCAAAGTGTCAAGAGAGAAATCGCATTAAAGGCTGCAAAAATACTACTGGAGGAAGGAGACACTATCGAGAGAGTAGCTAAGGGATTAGATTTGGATATCGAAGAAGTAAGAAAGTTAGCAGAAAAAAATAGGTCAATAGATCAGTAGCTCAATTGTAATACTTGGCTCGTTTTTAGTAGTAGAAGCGAGTCAATAATTACCATTTGTTTTAAGTCCACGGAATACCGTTACTTAAAAAATGGACAATTCTCCCCAAAACTGGATAAAACTACCCATCATCACCTGACCTTAACGGCTAGTTCAGGATTACAGCTTGGATTCTCACCAAGTTCCTTAACACGAGTCACATTTGATGTACCGACCTCCACAAGTCTTCCAAGCTGGGGTTTCCCCGCGTTCCTTGTAGAGTGACTGCTAAGGTTCGCTGTTAACGACTGTTGATTATAAAACTCATGACGGCGCACCACCTTGAGCTTTTTGTTGAGTCGGTACCATGAAGCCCAAACGTGTCTCCTTCTAGCTATCACAGCCGGGAGAGCGAACTTCCTCTGGTACAGACTCACTTAGCCTCATTGCCCTATTCGCTTGAACTAAGCCAGCAGCGGTGTCGGAACTCATTCCATACAACGCCATAAACTTTGTCAACCCAATCAATGAGGAGTTACTAACCCTACCGTAGATAACTAAAATAATTATGCTTTTTTAACTCGACAAGCAAAACATTTATAGGCTTGCTGACCTGATAAATTATCATAATACCGATCGCCACTTAATAAGTTTGTCGATTTATACAAGGGAGCTTACCCGTTCGAGCAGATGCCAGTAAGGGATTCCCTTGGGTGACGATCGCTTTGAGCGCATAAGTAAATCGGCTCCTGTGACAGCAGCAGCGCTAACGGCGACTCTTTTGATCAAGCCGCGTCGTGAATGTTTGTTACCTCCAGTCATTGAAGATGCTTCCCTTAGAAAAATACATGATTATAAAATTACTCTATAACGTTTTCATCCCCCCTAAATCCCCCGATAAATTGGGGGACTTTATCTTGTTCCTTATCTCTGACAAGAAACACAGTGCTTAAGAGAGAGCCTCATCCAATATGTTCCCAGTCTCTGGCTGGGAACAAGATAAAAGTCTGCAACTGTTAGTTTGTAAAATTTAACTTGAATTTAATCGGCTTCTTCGAGGAGTCGGTTTTTTTGTTTTTGCGGTCAAAACTTACACAGCCACTAGGCTCTATCGAATCATCAAAGATTAATCAGAGGATAATCTTTTATTAACTCAGATGTATAGAAATATTAACTACATTACATATAGGCTAAGGTCAAGGCTATAATTCTGCCGATTCAATCAGTAAAAATACATAAAAAGGAACATCTTAATGGCGGTTAAGTTAACAGGATTCGCATCGCTAAGTGCCGATACTTTTGCGGAAGGTCCTCCATCGGGTGCCGATATTTCTGCAAACGGACGCACCAGACCCTTTGAAGGACAGCCAGTTCAAGGTTTTAGTGGGGTGCAGTTTGCTCCCGGTAATGATGGTTCCTACTGGTTTTTATCGGATAACGGTTTTGGAAGTAAAGATAATAGCGCGGATTATCTATTGCGGATTTATCAGCTAAAGCCTGATTTTAAAAAGGAAGATATCGGAAATGGAACTATTGAAGTTGAGAAGTTTATCCAGCTTTCTGACCCTGATAATTTGATACCTGTCGATATTGTTAATCAAGATTCTCCACAACGCTTGTTAACTGGTGCGGATTTTGATGTAGAATCTTTCGTTATTGCTGATGATGGTTCGATTTGGATTGGGGATGAGTTCGGGCCGTTTCTACTTCACTTTGACGCAACCGGGAAATTAATTGAAGCTCCCATTCCGACTCCAAACGTTCCTAATATAAAGACTTTAAACGGTCAACCTCCCTTAGTAATCGGTCATCGGGGTGCTAGTGGTTCCCGTCCCGAACATACTTTGGCAAGCTATAAATTAGCGATCGCCTATGGTGCGGATTTTATCGAGCCTGATTTAGTTGCTACTAAGGATGGTGAATTAATTGCCCGTCATGAAAATGCTTTAGCAGTTGTAGAGCTTGATGAGCAAGGGAATATTGTATTTGATGCCAACGGTAAACCTACTGTAACTTCGGAAACTACTAATGTTGCCGATTTAGATAAATTCACCGACCGACTTACCGTTAAAGAAATCGACGGAGATAAAATTGGTGGTTGGTTTAGTGAAGATTTTACCTTGAGTGAAATCAAGGAATTACGAGCCAGAGAAAGAATTCCCGGTGTTCGTCCGCTGAATACTGCTTTTAATGATGAGTACGAAATCCCGACTTTCAAAGAAGTTATCGATTTAGTTAAAGATGTAGAAGCGGAAACTGGAAAGAAAATCGGAATTTACCCAGAAACCAAGCATCCTACTTATTTCGCGAAAGAAGGAACTTTGATCGATGGAACTCCGATCAATATGTCGCTCTCGCAAAAGTTAGTTGATACTTTGGTTGAGGAAGAGTTTACCGACCCCGATCGCATTTTTATTCAGTCCTTTGAAATCGAAAATTTGATCGAACTGGATAAAAATATTATGCCTGCTGCGGGTGTTGATATTCCCTTGGTGCAGCTTTTGGGTGACTTTAGCGATAACGGTGGTAGTTTCTCGGTTCCCCATGATATTGTTTACAATTTCAACTCGGATAACGCAGATGCTAACCCCGAAGTTTACGCAGGTTTCCCGATTACTTTTGATGAAAACACCAATTACGGCGATTTAGCGAATCAAGAAGCTATTAATTATATAAGTACTTACGCTGATGGTTTGGGACCGTGGAAGAACAGCTTTATACTACGTGAATCTTTGGTTACTCCTGTTGATGGTAACGGGGATGGGAAAGCGGAAATTACCACGCAGCTAACTGGGGAAATATTACCATTAATTGATTGGGCGCATAATGCGGGTTTACAGGTTCATCCCTACACTTTGCGGAACGAGGAACGCTTTCTGACGCTCAATCCTGACGGGACACCGCAAACTGCAAAAGCAGAATTTGAGCAGTTAATTGAATTGGGTGTGGATGGATTTTTTACTGATTACTCATTTACTGGTGCCCAGGTAAGGGATGCAATAGTTGCTCCAGAAGTGCGATCACCTCAAAATCCAGATGTACTTTTCAACACCTTGAATGGGCAAGCGCCGCTAGTTATCGCTCACCGGGGTGCGAGTGGGGAACGACCCGAACATACTTTGGAAGGTTATCGTCGTGCGATCGCTCAAGGTGCAGATTTCATCGAACCGGATTTGGTTATCACTAAAGACGGTGTTTTGATTGTCCGTCATGAACCAATTTTAGATGGTACCACCAACGTCGCTGAGGTATTTGGGGAGGAGCGTAAATCTACAAAACTTCTCGATGGTGAGGAAGTTACAGCTTATTTTGCGGAAGATTTCACTTTAGCGGAAATCAAGCAGTTACGAGCGGTTCAACCTCTGGCTTTCCGCGACCAATCTTTCAATGGTGAGTTTGAAATTCCCACCTTTAAGGAAGTAATCGAACTGGTAAAGCAAGTAGAAGCGGAAACTGGGGTAAAAGTTGGGATTTATCCAGAAACAAAACATCCGACTTTCTTTGATAATCAAGGGTTGTCATTAGAAGAGCCGTTAATTGCTACTTTGCAGGAGACTGGTTTTACCGATCCCAAGAGAATTTTTATCCAGTCCTTTGAAGTCTCAAATCTGCTCGATTTACAAAATAACTTGCTTCCCGATGCTGATTTGGATTTACCCTTGGTACAGCTTTTAGGTGATGTCGAAGATGCGGAAATCAACGCAAATGGTGGTGGTTTCTCGGTACCTTACGATATTGTCGCTAATTTCAGCAACCCCGACTTTGACGCAGCAGATGCAGCGGCAATTTACGGTGACTTTGTAAGTATTGTTCCGGATTTTGGCAAAGATGTCACGGGTGATGGTATTCCCGATACGACTTATCAAGATTTAGCGACCAAGGAAGTCTTTGATTATATTGGTAAAACTTACGCTGAAGGTGTGGGACCTTGGAAAAACAGCTTTGTATTGCGCGAATCCCTGGACACTACTCCCGTAGATGGTAACGGTGACGGGAAAGCGGAAATTACTACACAACTCACCGGAGAAGTTCGTCCTTATGTAGAATGGGCCCATGATGCAGGAATGCAGATTCACCCTTACACTCTGCGAAATGAGGAACGTTATTTAACTTTAAACCCCGACGGTACCCCACAAACTCCGGAAGCCGAATTTAAACAGTTAATTGATTTGGGTGTAGATGGTTTCTTCACCGACTTCCCCGAATCTGGAAGAATTGCGGTTAACCAAGAAATAGTTTCCCCGAATCTTTCGTCATCTCGCGGTTTTGAAGGAATGGCATTTAGTCCCGATCGCAAAACCTTATATCCTTTATTAGAAGGTGCGGTAACGGGAGACCCGGATGATGCTCTGCGAATCTACAAATTTGATGCGACGACTGGTAAGTATACTGGTAAAGTTGGTTTCTATCAAACCTCAGTTGTCGGTCATGCGATCGGTGACTTTACCCCTATTAACGATGCGGAATTTTTAGTTATCGAACGCGATGGGAAGCAAGGAGAAGCAGCCGAATTCAAGAAGATTTTTAAGGTTGATATTTCTCAGGTAGATGAAAAGGGCTATGTGCAGAAAGAAGAAGTCGTCGATTTGTTGAATATTCAAGACCCCAACGACCTGAATAACGACGGTAAAACTACTTTTGATTTCCCCTTCGTCACCATCGAAGATGTTTTAGTTATTGACGAAAACACAATTTTAGTGGCTAACGACAATAACTATCCTTTCTCTATTGGTCGCGGTCCCGACATCGATAACAACGAAGTCATCCTCCTAGAGTTAGATAAACCCTTAAATTTAGATCCGCTTTTGGGTAGAAGTGCTGCACAGAGCGAAGAATCTAAATTAGTTGCAGGTAGCAATGATGCAGATTTATTGATTGCTAGGAAAAATTTCGAGGGTAATAATAACAGCCTGTTTGCTGGTTCTGGTAATGATGAGATTGATTTAGCCTTCGGAGGAAGTAACAACCGGGTTAATGCTGGTAGTGGTGATGATTTAATTTATGTAGGGGATCAAAACCGCATATTTGGTGGTATTGGCAATGATGAATTCGATGCTACTGACAGCATGGGTGGTAATCGGATGTCTGGTGGTGAGGGTAATGATATTTTCTATCTAGGTATGGAAGACCGTGCTTTGGGTGGTGAAGGTGAGGATAAATTCTTCGTTCAATCCGGTAGTAATAATATCATCTCTGGTGGTGCGGGTGCCGACCAATTCTGGATTCTCACCGGAGAAATTCCCGAATCCGCGAATACCATCGTTGATTTTGAAGTTGGTAGTGATGTAATTGGTATTTTAGGTATTGATGCAAATACTTTGAAGCTGACCCAAATGGATGGTAATACCGAAATTGCTTTTGGTGGAAATACTTTAGCGGTGCTTAGTGGTGTGACTGACTTGGATGTCAATAATAGCGTGATATTTGCTTAATACTTGATAGATAGTTGCATTGTTCGCGTAATTTTGGAGACGTAGCAGTGCTACGTCTCTACATTATGAATTAATTTAACTATAAAACTTATTATTCATTTCAATTTTAGTCGGATCAAGCTACTTCAATTATCAAGTTATTTTTGGCTATATCAACATAATTCACAAAAGATCAAACTATCCAGATATCAAATTATATACAACATTGTCAATATAGCGATTAGGCTATAAACCTTATTATATCTATATCTAAAGTTAGGTTTTAATCTATATAGCTATTGTGCCATAACACAAAATGGTTCATATTTTTATGAGATTTTCAATGACTTAAAAAAAAGTCAAATACGCATTTTTTTTTATATTTAATCGAATATTTATAATTAGTTAACACAATGTTAAGCTTCGATTCATACCCTTAAATTGGTAATACTAATTAACTGTATCGCCACATAAGAAAATAAAAAATATACATCAGGAATTTAACCGCAATGGCTGCTTTTGACACAACCGAACAGGCTCAAGTAAAAGGTCTTAATGGTTATCAGGTTGACCCAATAGTTACAATCGGTGAAACCATTGATGATTATACTCCTCCAGGCGTTCCAGATGGTTTAGGTGCTTACAAACTCACGGAGGACACCGTTCGGGTTTTGGCTAATCATGAATTACAGCCAGATAAAGGTTACGAATATACCTTGAAAAACGGTACCAAGTTAACTGGTGCTAGAGTCAGCTATTTTGACATTGACAAAAACAGCCTTAAAGTTGTTGATGCTGGTCTTGCCTACGACACAATTATTAACCGTAAAGGTGAAGTTGTAGATGAAGCATCCGACTTAGAATTTGAAGGAATAAACAGGTTATGCTCTGCTCATTACATCAACGCTCATCAGTTTGGTAATGGTATCGGTTTAGAAGATAGTATGTTCTTCACTGGTGAAGAAACTGCTGGTGGAACTGAGTTTGTAGTTGATACTGCGACTAATACCATGTATGCCGTACCTTGGATGGGTCGTGCAGCTTGGGAAAACGTCACCGAACTCAATACTGGCAATACTGATAAAGTTGCCTTGTTGGTTGGTGACGATCGCGCTGGTGCGCCTCTATTAATGTATGTTGGGACAAAAGATACTAGTGATGACGCAGGTTTCCTCGAACGTAACGGACTAGCTAACGGTAAACTTTACGTTTGGGTTGCGGATGATACTAGTATTAATGAACCAGGCGAATTTAACGGTACTGGTAACAGCTTAGATGGTAAATTCGTGGAAATCGACTATTACCGTCCTGACTTAGCTGGAACCACTGAAGACATCGATGGAGACGCAGCTACAGAACCGGAGCTTGCTTATGATGAGTTAGGCTTTGCAACCCAGGCAAAGCAAGATGCACTTGCGGCTGAGGTAAGTAACTTCCAATTCTCCCGTCCGGAAGATGTAGCTACCAACCCCAAAGATGGAACTCAAGCAGTACTTGCCTCTACTGGTCGCGGCGAGCTTTTTGCAGAGGATGATTGGGGTACTACATACAAAGTTGATGTAGACTTTAACAACATTGACGTAAGTGATATTACTGCCAAGCTTGACATCCTTTATGATGGCGACGATGCAGGTGCGGGTCAATTTGCCGACCCCGATAATGGTTTGCGTAGCCCCGACAACTTAGATTGGGCTGATGACGGTTTCATCTACGTTCAAGAAGACCGTTCTACTCAAAATGATACCTTTGGTGGTGTTTCCGGAGAAGAAACTTCCATCTGGCGTTTAAATCCTAATGATGGCGAGTTGGTACGTGTTGCTCAAGTAGACCGGAATGCGGTTCCTGATAGTCAAACTGATAGCGAACCGAATGATTTAGGTAACTGGGAAACTTCTGGTATTTTGGATGTTTCCGAGTTATTTGATAAACAAGCTGGCGAACTTTTACTGTTTGATGTTCAAGCACACAGCATTGAAGGTGGTGAAATTGAGGCTCAGGATTTGGTACAGGGAGGTCAGATTGCATTTTTGATGGCACCCGGTAAAAGTAATCTACCCGTTGCTGGTACCGATGGTGACGACCTCGTGTTGAATAACGGTTCTAATTTTAATGGAATCAATGAAATCATCTTTACTGGTGCCGGAAACGATGAAATTGACCTGGCATTTGCAGCTAATGCGTTAACAGGTAACAACCGCATTGATGCTGGTAGCGGCGATGATACTATCTACCTTAGTAAAGGCGATCGCGCTTTGGGTGGTGCAGGCGATGATAAATTCTTCGTTGGTTCTGGTGGTGATAATATTTTATTTGGTGGCGCAGGTGCTGACCAATTTTGGATTGTCAGTGGAGAAATTGCCGAATCTGCAAATACCATCGTTGATTTCGAGGTTGGTAGTGATGTAATTGGTATCTTGGGTAGTGCAGGCTTGGGAATTGGTGCCAATACTTTGAAGTTGACTGAAATGGATGGTAATACCGAAGTTGCTTTTGGCGATAATACCTTAGCGATGCTTAACGGTGTAACTGGTTTAGATATCAATACCAGCGTTGTGTTTGCTTGATATTTGATTGATGGTTGCGTTGTTCGCGCAATTGTGGAGACTCCGCACTGCGGAGTCTGTACATAAATCACAAATCCTCTGGATTAACTCCCAACTCTCGCAACCGTGCGGCTAAACGTTCGGCTTTTGCACGTTGTTGTTCTGCAAGTTCAACAAGTGTTGGTATCCAATTTTGTTGAGCATCATACCAGCGCAACCATTTTCCTTGTATATCCTGATATGAACCTTGCCAAACTCCCAAACCTAGTTCAATTTCATCTAACCACACCTTTTCATCGGATAAAGCCATTTCTTGGAAACGAGTACCAACTAATTGGAATACTCGCAATATATTAGTATATCTATCAAACACTACATAATAAGGAATTCTTAAAATTTGTTCGTAAACTTCCCATTTAGTTGGGGGTTTATTTATTTCTCTGAGAGTTTGACCTAAATCCTCTTGTTCCGTACCGGGAGAAAGTAATTCAACTACCATAAAAGGACTAACCCCTTCTTGCCAAATTACGTAGCTCAAACGTAAATCTTGCTGTTGGTTTCCGCGAGATACACCAAGTACGGTAAACCAATCGGGACGCTTGTACCATAGCTGATGATGAACGTCATAATAAATATTTAAATCCGTAGCAATCAAAATCTCTTCTTTGGGATAGTTTGATGCTTGAAAGGTTTCTCGCAACAGTTGCGGTTGAAAAATATGAAATTCGTCAGGCAAACCAGATTCCCCTACATACTCGCTAGGTAAATCGTACATCGTGGGGAGCGTTTCTTTAGCAGGTAGAGGAGCATTTGGGTCAAACTCATCCGGATGTTCGCTGCTGTTATCGTACATCGTCGGAAGTGATTTTTTAGGGGTAAGAGGGGGATTTTTTTCGTACATAGGTGCAGATCGAAAGCAACTAACTATAGGTTAGCGGATAGGAAGTATGGATGCTTAATTATCTCTGCTCCCTCTTCCTTTGCGTTCTTTGGGTCTAGTAAGGTTTAATAATCGTATTTAATGCTCAAATTAAATGTTGGGTTACGACGACACTTTCTTTAAGCATAAAAATTATTCCTGTGCCGTGAAGCCAACCTACGAACTTCTTTTTTCGCTCTCATATAAAATGTTGGGTTACGACGCATTTCTACACTTTCTTTAAGCATAAAAATTATTCCTGTGCCGTGAAGCCAACTTACGAACTACGAGAATTATTAAGCTGTTACGCATTTAATTTGTATAATACTAGCGAGCAAGATGCATGTCCTTACGGACACGCTGCGCTACCGCACTACAATGCTTTCATTTTTTCGCATTATATAATTTAGCTGCACATCAGCTTAGCCCACGCAGGTGGGCTTTGTAAATGTAGCCCCACCCTTCCAGGGTGAGGGCTTTTTTACCAAATTCAAAACGAACTAATTATTTTTTTTTAAACTTAAATTAATATTCTCTTAACAAAGAAATGAAACAATGATATTTCCTGCTCCTCAGTATTTTTTCGCATATAAATTTTCTGAAGACCTGGCGATCGCGTTTATTTTGTTTCGATTACGTACAAATACATAAATAGGGAATTTACCTTTTTTAATGGCTAAGAATACTATTATCATGATCGGCGACGGTATGGGCTGGGAAATGGCTCGTGCTACTGCGATATACAAACAAATCCAAAGTGGTGCTACTGGTCAAACTCTCAGCGACTTTTACACCGAGGGTAAAGGTTCTGGACTCAGTTTACAAAGTTTGGACAATTACGGTTTAGTAACTACCTACGGAACCACCATCGCGGGTGATAATGGTATTTACAACACCAGCAACTCTGCGCTTCAAGGCGACCTTTCCAAACGAGTAACGGGAGAAGGGGAGATTCGTGACGGTTTTGAATTCGATCCCAGCTTTAACCCAGGAATTAACCGAAATGGTGGTGCAGATGCAAATTCCGGAGTTGAAGGTAATTTGGTCGGTTACGACCCTGTAAGAGGTGGAGAAGTCCCTTGGGATGAAGCCTATTATGGTGGTGACACTAGCGGTGGCTTTGATAAGGAATATATCAAAAACAGCTATCCCGACTCCGCGAATACGGCTACCACTTTATACACCGGCACTAAAACCTATAACGGTGGTGTGGGAGTCGATATTTATGAACAACCTTTAGAAAGTATCCTTACTAAAGCAGCAATTCAAGGAAAAGCAACGGGTTTAATTTCGTCAGTTCCCATTGACCACGCAACCCCTGGTGCTGCTGCGGCTCAAGTTAACAGTCGCGGAAAATACGATGAATTTGGGGTTATTGACACCATTCTCCAGCAAGAATTAGGTGTATTTAAACCTACAGTTCTCTTGGGTGGTGGTCATCCCTTATCTAACGTTGATGACCCCTTACCCGACGGTGTAGAACCTCCCAACGGACGTATAGAACCTGCCAGCGATTATACTTATGTATCTGAAGGTACTTACAACGAACTGAGAAATAACCCTACAAATAACATCTATGGTTATACTTTCTTGGAGCGCGGAGTTGACGCAGCCAAAGTTTTAGCCGATACCGCTGCGGGAATTGACCCAGAAACGGGACGACTGTTAGGAATTTATGGTGCTAGAGGTCAGGAAGGAAATTTACCTACCGCTTCTGCTGATGGTGATTATGGGACAACAGGTTTCGCTCAATTCACCTTGGGTTATGGCACAGATCCACTCTACCCATTAGGAGTCGGCGATACAACCAGACCTTTGCTACCTGGGGAAACAGACGAGCAGTTTATTGCTCGCGAACGTAACGAAAACCCCACCCTCGACGACTTGACAAAAGCAACTCTGGATGTGTTGGAAGATGACGAAGATGGCTTCTTCATGATGGTAGAAGGTGGTGACGTTGATTGGGCTGCTCATGACAACAATTTAGACAACCTGATTGGTAATACACTGGAATTTGATAAATCAGTTAAAACCGTTTTAGATTGGATTAATGCTAATGGTGGGTTTGAAGAAAACCAGTTAGTGATCACAGCTGACCACGACCATTACTTAACTTTAAATGAGAACTTCCCCGAACTGCTGCGGAATATTGGACCAAACGCACTTACCTACGGTGTGAACGCTCAAGATACGGATGATGCATTAGATGGTGAAGCTTCACCTACAGATTATGATGCTTCTACACCCGAAGCAGCAGGTCACTTCTGGGGTTCCGATTCCACTGTTAAGCACGCTTGGACTAACCATAGTAATCGTCCCGTACCTGTTTATTATGCAGGACCCGAATCCGCTGCTATTACAGCTTCAGTTGGTCAAGGATTTGAAAACTACGGCGAAAAAATTCCGGGAATTCCTGGTTTAACAGACCAAGTTAACATCGCTGAAGCAATCAGCGCACCATTAGAACTTGGAAATGAATTCGGAGAAGAAATCGTCAATGTAGAATTTGATAACGACAGCATAGAATTAATTAACCTTAGAGGTTTCGGTGACGTTACTGTCAAAGCTAGTTACGAAATCAGTAGAGAAGCAGATTTCGATAACGAAGTATACTTCTACAAAGTTGACAGCGCTAACGGTTTGATTGGTCGTGAATTACCTAGTGGTGATAACTACCTCCAAGCTGCTTTAAATAACGTCATCACTCCTGCTTTCTCGATTGAAGATGACGAAAGCGAAAGTGGAGTTGTGAACCTTGAAGCTGGTTCGATTATCGGTGCAATGATTATTGCTAATGGTAGCTTGGCACAACTGCAAGATGCAGATACCAGCAACGACCCATTGGTTTACTTCTCATTCCCTGGTGCTACTGGTGGTGATGGTTTTGACCACATCAAATTAGTTGGTGACAACACCTTCGGTTTCGAGGATTTACCCAACGGTGGTGACATGGACTTCAACGATATCGAAATCAAGTTTACTAATTTTGCTGTTGCATAATTAAATTTACTTAGAGTTTTATCAACCCGGTTTCTTCGAGGAGCCGGGTTTTTTGGTTTATAGAACGCAAAAAAATATAATCTTATATTTAACTGCATAAAACTAAATC
>NZ_JAYGHM010000050.1:0-63821 GCF_034931125.1 Rivularia sp. UHCC 0363
TAAGTATTTAATAAAACTCGATAGATCGCGTACACTGAATCCGCTTCCTGCTTTATCATATTTTTTAATGGAGATTTGGAAACGCACTATCAACAAATAATTTAGACTTCAGTTTCTATATATTCTTTTCAATCTGATGTTCAGATTGGTTTTTGATAATACAGTCCTTATATCACTACTATTTCACTTTCGTAAATTTACCTACGATAATCGAATAGCATAACTATCACTCAGAATTAGACCTACTCTCGCGCATCTATGCTTCTGTGAACATCTCGCGCATAGTACGCTTTAAGAAAGCTGGCAATCTCCCCGTTGTTCTGCCGCAAGCCCTCAAAGAAGAAATAGACCTCGCCTTGGATGCCGTTTTTGCGGTTGTAGTCAATGGCACGCTGGAGCTGAGTCGCATCGTTTTCGGTGCTGCCAGCCTTGATCACGATGCCTGGAAAGATGCGGTCGAGCTGGCTGGGATACTGCTGCACCAGCTTGTCAAGCTCGCGGGCATAGCTGCTGAAGTCGGCGCGGTAGATCTGGGGATGCAGCGTATCGACCAGCCCACCTTTCATCCAGCTTTGGACATCTTGCAGGTAGTAGTCCAAGGCCCAGGGTGAGAGATTGGGAGCCATAGAGAGCAGCAGATCAGGATTGATCGCTTTGACTGTACTCCGCAGCCTTGCCAAAAAATCGGTCAGCTTGGCGGCCCGAAAGTCGCGCCACTGAATCCAGGCAGGGTGACTCGGCGGCTGATCGGGCCGCTTGATCCAGCCCAGTCGGTGAGACAGCCGGGGCGGAGCCTGCGCGTACTGGGCGGTAAACTGGGTGATGGTTGCGGCATCATAGCCGCCGTTAAAGGGCGTAGCGGGCAGCCGATCATCGCCCTGAAAGCCCGCCACCGGATACTGCAAAACTTCGCAGATCAGGCTAATCAAAAAATTCTGCACTTCGGGGTCAAAGGCATTCATCCAGACCAGCGGATGGCCGCTGCGATTTACCAGCAGATGGCCCGCTTGATCCAGCCCGCCCCACTGCGGCTTATGGCTGAGAATATGGCCGCCGCTGAGATCTGCAGAGCAGGCAAAGCCATATTCAAACCAGGGAATGACGCTGAGGCCGACTGCGCTGGCTGCTTCTAGCATCTCCTGGAGCGGATCGCGGCTGCCGTAGAGCGGATCAATCCCGTACTCAGCCCCAAACTGCCGCTGCATCTCGGCGCTTTTGTACAGCGTCCAGCCCTTGTTCCAGACCACCGGATAGACCGTGTTGAAGCCGCTCTCGGCCAGCAGATGCATCGCCCGCTGGATGCGCTCCCGCGACCGCAACACCTTGCTGGCTACGTTCGTCAGCCAGACCCCCCGGACGGCCATTGCCAAGTTTTCCAAGCTCCTCTGAGTCAGGTCACTTCAGGGTCAGCTACTTCAGGTTGACCACCCGCGCAATCAGGGCCAGCACGTCGGTACGGCTCAGCTTCTCTCGGCCGTCAGCCAGCGCTTCTAGGGTGCCATGTGCCAGCGTCAGCGGAATGCGGCAGAATGTGAGGGCGGGGCCATCCGGTAGCGCCTGCGTGTAGGCATCGGCCAGGGCCAGATTGCGGCGGGCATAGGCCGTCATTTGGGCGGTATTCCAGCCTGTGGGAAAAAACGTGACGCCGCGCTGCCGATCTTCTGAATGGTTGCGCAGAATATTCACGGCCTGCAGCCCGCGCCCAAATCCAATCGCCTCCGTGCGGTTGGTGGTTGTGCCGTCATACCAGGCCCAGAGATCCGAGAGCAGCAGACCCACCGCTCCCGCGACGCCAAAGGTATAGCGGTCGAGATCGGCCTCGCTCTGCACCTGCCAGTTAACTTCAGCCCAGAGAGCCATCCGATCAGACATGGCGGCAGTCGCGTCCCAGATGCGGGGAGCAATGCCTTCGGGAGCCAGGATAGCCCATTCGCGCAGTCTGAGGGTGACTTCCGGCAAAACAGTGTGGGCTGCTCCAAAGCCGGTGGCAAAGGCATCTAGATCAAAGCCATTCACCCCAGACTGGAGCGTCTGGCTAATAGAGCGCAAGAGCTGGGCTTTGGTGGAGCCGCTGAGTTCGGCGTGATCTTCAATTTCGTCAATCGCTCGCATACAGAGATAGGCCGAAGCCACAGCTTCCTGGAGGCCGGACGGTAGCTGGCTGATGGGAATATAAAACGTGCGGCTGGTTTCTTTGAGAATTTCTAGGGCATCTCGACGCAGATCCATCTGTCTCTCCTAATGTACTCCTCACAACGTAAGCTGAGCCAGCCTGCAATTCTTCCGAAGCTGGATTGGCTTCAGCTTACGTGACAAGATACCCTCTTGTTCTGAGCCTGTCCATAGCTGGCCTAGAAGCTAAGCAAAACCGGCAGCAGCAGGTAGGTTTCGACCCGGTTTTAGCCCAACTCCAGCAGGTTTCTTCTCATCTGATGCTGATAATGGCAGACTGGTATTGTAAAAAGGATAAATCCAGCTTTTCAGCGCCCTACCGGCTCCTGATCTGCCCTAACCTGCGTTCCAACCTGCGCCCCAACTGCCATGAAGCCCAAATTCATTCTCCAAGCCGCTCTATTTACTGCTGTTTCAGCTCTGGGATGGCTGCTGCCGCTAGCTCAGGTGCGAGCCGATGAGCCAGGGCCTGCCGATGAGTCGGTGCCGGCTGATGAATTATCGCCCGTCAACTCACCCAGCGGCCAGGTGATTCCGTTTGCCTGCTACAACCGAGCGGGCAACCTGGTTTTTGTGACGGTCAACCCGCAGGATACGCTGGGCTGGGATCTGGGCTGCCGCGAGGTGCAATATACCAGCTCCGACGTTGATTCACCGCCAATCGACTACTTCCAGTGCTTTAACGTGAACGGCAACACGGTTCTGATCACGGTCGATGCTAAAGTCGCCAGAGATTTTGATCTATACTGCCGGCGGGTGGGAACGCGGCTCAGCAATCCCGTGGCGGTGCGTCCAACTTTCTATGAGTGCTTTACCGCGACCGGCGATCTGGCCTTTACCACGAGCTACCCTCAAGATACCTTTGGCTGGAAGCCGGGCTGCCGCGAATTGCAGTATCAGGCTGGATTTGTGGCCGAGCAGTCAGTCTTGCCCAGCAGCAGCTACGAATGCCTGGATACCAGCGGCAATGTGGCCTTTATTACTACCAATCAGCAGGAGGCCCGCCGCTGGCGGATTGGCTGCCGTGAGGTGAGGCTCTAGCAGCTGCTAGCAAGCCAGAGATTCGGGCCCAGAAAATACTAGAAAATTAGAAAATAAAAATAAAGGACGGCTTCGACCTATTGTGGCTGAATCGCCGTCCTCAGCTGATTGCAGACTAGGATCCAAAAATTGAATCGAAGCTTGCTCCAGAGTAGGCAGTTTGCCCCAGCAACCTGGTATCGCAAACTACAAAATTTCAGAATTCATGAGCTAACTACATTTCAAGATGCTGCTTTTGCATGATGCGGCTAGATCTCTTCCTCCGCCTCACCGCCCACCACCACCTCCCGAATCCGCAGGCTGGGGCCGCCGCAGCCCACCGCGAGGCCATTCTGTCCGCCCTTGCCGCAGCCGCCCGACTCATCCCAGTAGAAGTCATCTCCAATCGCCTCAATGTCGGCCAGCGTGCTAAATACATTGCCGGATAGGTTAACATCCCGCACGGGTTCGGCAATTTGGCCGTCGCGGATCATCCAGGCTTCACCCGCCGCAAAGGTAAACATCTCGCCGTTGGTCATGCCGCCTATCCAGTTGCGGGCATAGACGCCTTCTTCAATGCCGGAAAACAGGTCGGCTACGGGCGTCTGACCGCGCTCAATCCAGGTGTTGGTCATGCGCACCACGGGCGGGTAGTGGTAGTTGAGGCAGCGAGCGTTGCCTGTGACGGCTTCGCCCAGCTTGCCGGCAGTCTCGCGAGAATGCAGCCGTCCCACCAGCACGCCGTCTTGAATTAGCTGGGTGGTTGTGGCCGGCACGCCCTCGTCGTCATAAAAATAGCTGCCCCGATGTCCAGCCGGCGCGGCCCCATCAAAAATCTGCAGCTCTGGTGAGCCAAACCGCCGCCCCAGCGTCATCACCTCCATCAAGTCAGGATTCTCGTAGATCATATCGGCCTCCGAGAGATGGCCGAACGCCTCATGCACAAACAGCCCGGTCAAAATTGGGTCAATCACCACCGTGTAGGTATTGCCTTTGACAGCAGGCAGCGACAGGGCGTTGACGGCCCGCTGAGCCGCAAATCGCACCTGCTCGTCTAGCTGGGTCAGATCTTCGTAAGCTTTGCGAGAGCCGGTGGTTTCGCGGCCGGTCTGCACGGTTTCGCCATTGCGGGCGGTGGCGGCAAATCGCATCTCCACGTCAATCCAGGACTGCTCAATCAGCGTACCGTCAGAGGTGGCCAGCACCACCCGCTGATTGCTGTCGCCGTAGCGCACGGATGTCGTGGCGATCCGGTCATCGACGCTGCGCAGAATTTCGCCGTAGCGGCTGCAGAGCGCTTTTTTCTGCACCAGCGGAATCTGGCGCGGATCGGTGCCCAGCAGCGGCAGTTGACAGATCGCCTGGATCGGCTCAACCGGGGCCAAGATCGTTTCCTCATCGCCCACCAGCCGCGCTGCCGCGATTGCCGTCTCGATTTGTTCTGCTAAACTGGCCAGCCGGTTGAAGCTGGCAAAGCCCCAGCCGCCCTTGTAGCAAGCCCGCACCTGCCCGCCCACTGACAGCCCTTCGCTCAGGGTTTCGATTCTGTCGCCGCGCAGCAAAATATCGGTGCCTTCAGCTTCTTCCAGCCGAATTGCCAGATAGTCTACCTGCGAGCGGTAGCGGGCAATCAGATCGGCCAGTAAATTTTGAGTATCAGCGAGCGGAGTCGGCATGTTGAAGAGGTCTCTGCGAAGATTTGAGGGTTACTTGAGGGTTGAGTTTGAGGGTTGAGTTTGAGGATTGACAGGTATCTTAAATTTACAGCTAATCTGATAGAGCGCATCTTTTGTAACCCGTCTTGTAGAGTAACCATGCCGGATCTCTGTCGCTACAAACAGCATAGCGCCCTGCGTCACCTGATTGGGCTACCGCTGCTGGCAGTTTGGCTCAGCCTTGGCTCCGCAGCTCTGGCCGTTGACCGCGCCACGCTGGAGCTATTGACCGCGCCGCTTGAGCCAGCTCTGTTTCTGCCAGATGTACCGCTAGATCCGAGGATCGGCACGCCTGATCAAATTTCTCAAACTGGCCTGACGCCGCCCAGCCTCTGGTGGAAGCGCGACCAGTTTGACAGCAATTTGCTCACCTACTGGCTGTCCTATCCAACCGAGGCCGACAATCCGGGGCGGGTTGATCTGATCGTGGATCAGCAGGTCTGGGGCGGCTACAACTACCTGCAGCGCTATACGTTCATGAATCGGTTTGGCACGACGGCCAGCGACTTTGGCTACAACATGCGCGTGTTTAATCTGCAGGGTGAGCTGTTGGGAGCCTACATCTGTCAGTTTGGCAATCAGATTGACAATCCATTTGATCTGCGCTCTGACAGTCCATTTCAACCAGAGCCGGACTGCAATGTTTTTCTTAATCCCTACGGCAGGGGCGCATTTCGGGGCAGCGTTACTGGCGCATTTTGACCCAGAGACGGCGATAGGATTCGGCATCGCTGAGCGGCAGCAAAAACTCGCTGCGATCAATCACCTCTGGCGGCGGCAGCAACACCGTCCGCTGCTGCAGAGCGTTAGAAAGCTGGGCTCGATTAGCCAAAATCACGGGAGAAGCCGCACTGCTGAGCAGCGAAATCTGAGCGGCAATGTCCGGCTGCCAGCAGAATTCTAGCCACTGGGTGAGGCTGGGGTTAAGGCTGGGATTGAGGCTGACAGAGGTACCTGCCTGGTTCTCTGCCGCCTGATTTTCTACCGCCTGGGCTGCTGGGCGCACCCAGAGATCGGCACTCAGCAGGCTGCCGCTGGCGGGCGCTACTGCCGCAATGCGCCGATCCCGGTCGGCCAGCGGCAGCACTTCGCTAGACCAGCCGACCGCCAACCAGCTATCGCCGAGCAGCAGCGGCTGCAGATAGTCTGTGGAGCTATAAAACTTGACCTGCTGCTGGAGCTGCTCTAGCTCGGCGGCCAGCGTGGGAGCCTGATCTAAATTACTCAGATTGGCGGACTGGCCCAGCTTTTTGAGCGTCAGGCCAAGGGTGGCTCTGGCGCTGTCTGGCAGCGAAATCTGCCGCCGCAGTTCGGGTCGCCACAGGTCTGCCCAGTCGGTGGGCTGCCAGCCGAGCCGCTCAAACCGCTCGACGTTATAGGCGATTACCAAACTGCTCCAGCGATAGGGCGCGCCCCAGATTTCCCCGGTTGGGCTGAGCTGTCCCTGGCGGTCGCGGCGCACGAGCTGCTGCATGGCGGTGGGCAGCTGCTGCCAGCCGCTCAGCGTTTCGAGGGGCAGGGGCTGAATCAAATTCTGCTGGATGGCGGCGGCTAGCCAGTAGTCGCCCAGCAGGGTCAGATCATCAACTGGCAAGGGCCGATCGGTCCCTGGAAGCTGAATCCTAGCAGGAGCCGGCGGATTTTTCCAGGTTTGTAGCAGCTTAAACAGATCGGCGAGCTGCGGACTGACGACAAACCTAACGGCCTCTAGGCCGGCTGCCGCATCTGCTGCATCTGCTCTCTCGACCTGTAGACGGCGCTGAAACTCCTGCAAAATCTGCGCTGGCACAGACTGGGCCAAAACCCGCACCCGCAGACCCTGATCGGAGGCGCGGCATCCCCCCAGGAGCTGATTCAGGCCAAACAGCCCTGCTGCTAGGAGGAGCGATCGTCGGTTTAACATAAAATTCTCGACTACAATCTTCGGGATAGGCGATTTGATGGCGCAGAACCAGCCAGAGGAGGGAGGAATGAAGATCATCTACAGCCCCGCGACAGACGTAATGCGAATTATATTTCGCGATGTGCCGGTTGATGACTACAACGAAGAGCAGCCGGGCATCAAAATGGACTATGACCTAGATGATCAGCTGGTGGCGATCGAAATTCACAAAGCCTCGACCTTGATGGATGATCCGCGAGTGCTTGATCATCAGATTTTGCCATCAGATTTTGGAAGCTGAGGCATCTGGCGAGGCATCCAGCGTCAAAACGGGCTCAGCCGACTCCTGCGCGTTGCTCTCTAGAATTTCTGGCACTTCTGGTACTTCTGGCATCTCTGGCTCATGGCTGCCGTTGAGCTGGGCTTCTCTTTCAAATACCAGATGATGATCCACCAGATCGATCCGAACGGTATCTCCCTCGCTGAAGGTGTTTTCCAGAATTTTGGTAGCTAGCGGATTCTCAACTTCTTTCTGGATGGCGCGCTTCAGTGGCCGCGCCCCATAGACCGGATCGTAGCCGACATCAGCAATGTAGTTTTGGGCGGCGGCGGTGATCTCCAGGTTAATCTTCTGATCCGTCAGCAGGCGACGCACTCGCTGGAGCTGGATGCCAACAATCTGGCGCAGCTCTTTGAGGCTGAGCGGATGGAAGAGGATAATATCGTCAACCCGATTTAGAAATTCGGGCCGGAAATGGCCGCGCAGGGCTGTCATTACCCGACGCTGCATCTCTTCGTACTGGTTATCATCTCCGGCTACGTCCAGAATATATTCACTGCCAATATTGCTGGTCATCACCACGACCGTATTACGGCAGTCCGCCATGCGCCCCTGGGAGTCGGTAATCCGGCCATCGTCCAGCAATTGCAGCAGAATATTGAATACGTCGGGATGGGCTTTTTCCACCTCATCCAGCAGCAGCACCGAGTAGGGATGACGCCGAATGGCTTCAGAGAGCTGACCGCCCTCTTCGTAGCCGACATAGCCAGGCGGAGCCCCCACCAGCCGCGCCACCGAGTTTTTCTCCATATATTCGGACATATCCAGCCGCACCATTGCATCGTCTGAGTCAAACAGGCTTTGGGCCAAAGCGCGGGCTAGCTCGGTTTTACCCACCCCGGTTGGGCCGAGAAACATAAACGACCCGATGGGCCGACCCAGATCTTTCATGCCGGCCCGCGCCCGGCGGATGGCGGCTGAAACGGCCTCGACCGCCTCCTGCTGCCCAATCACCCGCTGATGCAGGTAGCTTTCGAGCTGTAGCAGCTTCTGGCGCTCAGATTCCATCAGCCGGTTGACCGGGATGCCCGTCCATTTGGCGACGATTTCGGCAATGTCAGCTTCGGTCACCTGCTCGCGCAGCAGCGTTTCGCCCCGCTTCTGGATCTCGACTAGGCTGGCTTCTTTGGCTTCGAGATCGCGGTGCACGGCCTCTAAGCGGCCATATTTGAGCTGAGCGGCAGTGTTCAGGTCGTAGTCGCGCTCGGCTTTGTCGATCTGGCGGCGCAGCAGCTCCTCTTCCTGGCGCAGGCTGTTGAGCTGGTCGATCAGCGCTTTTTCGGACTCCCACTGCGAGCTGAGCCGGGTTTGCTCTTGCTGCAGCTCGGCGATTTCTTGGGCAATTTTTTCCAGTCGATCCTGCGAGCTGCGGTAGGTGCGAATCACCATCGCCGACTGGCCTTCGCCCTCAATCGACAGCTTTTCCATCTCTAGCTGGATCAGGCGGCGGTCGATGGTTTCGAGTTCGACCGGCTTGGAGGTGATCTCCATTTTGAGCTGCGCGGCGGCTTCGTCCACCAGATCAATCGCCTTGTCTGGCAAAAACCGGTCGCTGATGTAGCGGTCAGAGAGCGTCGCGGCGGCCACCAGCGCTGAGTCGGCAATCTTGACGTTGTGGTGCACCTCATAGCGCTCTTTGAGGCCGCGCAAAATCGAAATCGTATCCTCCACGTTGGGCTGATCGACATAGACCTGCTGGAAGCGGCGCTCCAAGGCCGCATCTTTTTCGATATATTTGCGGTATTCATCCAGCGTCGTGGCCCCAATGCAGCGCAGTTCGCCGCGTGAGAGCATCGGCTTGAGCAGGTTGCCCGCGTCCATCGTGCCCGACGAGGCACCGGCTCCCACCACCGTATGCAGCTCGTCGATGAACAGCACCACCTGTCCTTCGGAGCTAGTGACTTCGCGCAGCACCGCCCGCAGCCGATCTTCAAACTCACCCCGGTATTTGGCCCCGGCAATCAGCGATCCCATATCGAGGCTGATCAGGCGGCGGTCTTTCAGCGATTCGGGCACGTCGCCGTTAATAATCCGCTGCGCCAAGCCCTCGGCAATCGCCGTTTTGCCGACGCCCGGCTCGCCAATCAGCACTGGATTATTTTTCATGCGGCGCGAGAGCACCTGCACCACCCGCCGGATTTCTTCGTCGCGGCCAATCACCGGGTCGAGCTTGCCCTGCCGCGCTGCTTCAGTCAGGTCGCGGCCATATTTTTCCAGCGCTTGATAGCTGGTTTCGGGGTTTTGATCTTTGACCTTCTGGCTGCCGCGCACGGCCTTGACGGCGGCCTCTAGCTTGCGGGCATCCACCTCAAAACTGCGGTAGATCCGGCGTCCGGCCCGGTCGTCTTCGGCCAGTGCCATCAGCAGATGCTCGACTGAAATAAAGTCGTCGCTCAGAGACTGGCGGGCTGTTTCCGCCCGATCGAGCAGCGTATCGAGACCTTGCCCCAAATAGAGCTGGCTGCCAGAACCACTGCGCGGCTGCCGCTGGGCAAAGGTTTCGAGCTGCTGCTTAAATTTGGCGGGGCTGATTCCGGCCTTGGTGAGAATGCTGGGGGCGGCGCCTTCCTGCTCTAGCAGCGCCAAGATGACATGCTCAACCTCTAGCTGCTGGTGCTGATACTGGCGGGCCACATCCTGGGATTTGACAACTGCTTCCCAGGCTTTTTCGGTGAACTTGCTAGGGTCGGTGGGCTGCATGGTGAAATAATCGTGAGATAAACAGAATAAATCGCTTGATTTCTAGCGGCTTTGGCGACTTTAGTATAGCAACCCTGCTCGAATGCCGATGAGCCGCCGGAAGCTGATTGGATGGCCTAGCAGCGGCTCATCGCCTCACCTGCCTGCCTGCATTCTTTGCCTCCGCAGATGCTAGTCAATGCTCTCTTCGGGCAGCTCAAACGGCTTGGCGCGGATGATGGGCGCTCGCGAGTCTGGTTCTTCGGGCTGGAGCACTTCGGGTTGAATCACTTCAGGCTGAATCACTTTAGGTTCTTCGGGCTGGAGCACCTCTGGCTGGAGTACCTCTGGCTGAATCACTTCGGGCTGCATTGCTTCAGGGAGCTGCACGCGCTCTGGCTCAGGTACAGCTAGCTGGCGCAGGTCGGGCATGGCTAGCGGCTCTGACTGAGAGGCCAGCTCTTTTTGAGTCTCTTTGATCGAGATGGGCAGCGCAATCGGCTGTTCGATCCAGCAGCTCGCGGTGGGCAGCGTTTCTTCGAGATCTTCTAGCGGGCGAGGAATCACCATCACCGAATGCAGCTCGCCAATTCGGTCAGCCTCATGCATGCCCGCCTCTACCGCCACCGTCACGTCTGAGATCCGGCCTCGAATCACAGCGGTGCAGAGCCCGTCGCCCACAATTTCGTAGCCGGAAAGATAGACCTCGGCGGCTTTGAGCATCGCGTCGGCAGCGCCCACCATGGCCGGAAAACCGCGCGTTTCTAGCAGCCCCACCGCCTGATTGCTCAGACGACTGTAGCCTTGCTCTGCGGCCATTTGAGCCAGCCGGTCGCTAATCGGCAGCACCGCCTCTAGGTTGGCGAGCGGTCTGGGGATCACGGCGCTGGAGACGAGTTGACCAATGCGTTCAGCAAAATCGATACCGGCATCAATCGCCAGCCGCACATCTGAAATGCCGCCGCGCACCACTGCCGTACAGTAGCCGCTGCCCGTTTTTTCGTAGCCCACCAGCCGCACCGAGGAGGCTTTTAGCATATTGTCAGCCACCCCAATAATCGCCGGAAAACTGCGGGTTGAGACCAGGCCGAGGGCGCTTTCGCTATCGATGGGCAGACGAGATGAGGTCATGGCGGATGGCGTCAGTGGAGTTCCACTTGGAGTTCCACTGGGTAGCGAATGGGGCTACGGCGGATTGGGCGGACTAGAATCATCGGTCGGCTTTTGGAGCAGCTGCCGATGCGGAAACATCGCAATCATAATGCGTTCAACATAGGCTTGACCATAAACCTGCGCCGGAGGTTTGGCAATTGGGGCGGGAAGATGGGTCGAATTCTGCGCTGTTTCTAAAGGCGGTGTGGCAGGCGGTGCGGCAGGCGGTGTGGCAGGCTTAGCTCCATTGCTGCTGAACCCGCTCCTGAATCCGCTGATAAAGCCCGTTTTAAAGTCGGGAGCCGGTTCAGGCAGTGGATCAGTCGCCCAAGGATCAGCAGCTAGATCAGCCTCAGCCGGGGGGACAGCCGGAGCGCTAGCTTCCAGCACAACCCGCCGTCCGATATCGCCCATCAGCGAGTTGGGCGGCAAAATTTCACCGGCAGCAATCGAGCAGTTCCAGACGGTGCTGCAGGCGCCAATGCAGGCATCTGGGCCAATTTGCCCCCGTCCCAGCAGCAGCACAGCTCGCCCCAGCGTCGTTCCCAGCTCAACCGTCAGGTTACCCCCGCAGGCATGCAGCACGGCACCCTGGCCAATGCAGACGCCGGCAGCAATCGTGAGGCAGCAGCCCGGATCGGCTTGCAGCAAAACATCGGACGCAATCGCTGCGCTAGGATGCACCACTACATCTCCACTGATGTAGATCTGGCCGCTGAGGGCTAATTCTAAAGACGGCGATTGCATAGCATCTGCAGAACCTGTCCCAGACTAGGGGCGCTGCACCATCACCTCAGAAACTCGACGCTTGGTTTTGGTATCGACGCCGATCAGCCGCACATATTCACCGCTATGCTCGGCCACGCAGGTTTCGATTGCGGCCAGCACGTCGCTGTCGCGGCTAGACTGAATCGAGGCACAGCTCGTCCAGGAGTTGATCCGAAACCGTCGGCTGTCTGCATATTCGGCAGCCACGCGATAGCCCTGAGCCAAGAGCTGCCGGACTTCGGTGACAACTTCAGGGCTGAGCTTGCCGGCAGTTTGGCCGGCATGACCTGCTCCATGACCTCCTGCATAGCCTCCCACTGCCGGACTGCCGCCGGTGCTGCCTGTGTATAGCGGCGGGCTGGGCTGATAGTTACTGGGCTGATAGCCTGATTTGGCTTGGCTGCCGCTACCGTTAGTGGCAGGAGCCTGACCTGCGCCGTTCGATTCTCCCGGACGCTGCACGATCATCTCTGAGATCCGGCGCTTGGCTTTGGGATCGATGCCGAAGACGCGCACATATTCACCGCTATGCTCGCTCAAACAGGATTCGAGGGCGGCAATTGCTTCGGCGGGGCGGCTGGTCTGGATGGGCGAGCAGCTATGCCAGGAGCTGATCCGAAAGTGGCGATTGTCCGCATGTTCGGTGCCAATCTTAAAGCCCTGATTAATAAACTGATGCACTTTCTCGATTACTTCTGGGCTGAGCTTGGAGGAACCGCTGGGGCTGCTGGAATAAGAGCTGGCGTAGCTGCTAGAGCTGTAGCTGCTGTGGCCGCCCGACGAGCTGTAGGCTGGAGCCGGAGCCGGAGCGCTGCGAACGCCGCTGCCGTCAGGCCGCTGGATCACGAGTTCTAGCACCCGGCGCTTCACTCTTGGATCAACGCCAATCAGCCTCACATAGTCGCCCTGATGCTCGGATAGACAGGTTTCGATGGCATTCAGCACTTCTGCATCGCGCGTCGAGTGAATTGGCGCACTCGTCCAGGAACTGGTCTGAAATCGGCGCTTATCGGCATATTCGGCACCAACAACCATGCCTTGGGAAAGCAGCTGGCGAACCTGATCAACAATTTCTGGCGCTAGGCGAGTGTTTTGCATGGGACTAGAGGTAGTGGAATGAACAGAATATTGTGAAGGACTGGCTGAGGCCGATCCCTGTGAGCCGCTGTAGCTGCGTTCGAGCTGCTGCCGGATTGGAGCCTGCGTGATTTGCTCGGCGCTATGCGCTCCCGACCGGAAAGCGGTGTTAACGCCCATCAGATGTTGGGCAAAGCGCCGATCTGCTTCCTGCACGTCGGGCAGGCGGTCAGCCTGCTGCTGGCTGGTAATAATTGCCCCAGAAGGTACGAATTTGCCAGCAGGGATTTCGACATCCTGAATCAGCGCATGCATCATCACAATGCAGTGGTCGCCAATTCGAGCGTTAAAAATCGTTGAGCGAAAGCCGATAAAGCAGTGGCTGCCGATATAGGCTGGGCCTTGAATCAGCGCCATATGCGTAATGGAGCTGCCCTCGCCAATCCAGACCGAGTAGGGATTTTGATCTGCCCCCACCACGCGCCCTTGCTCGAGGCTATGAATAATCACGCCATCTTGCACCTGACTGCCTGAGCCAATGTGAAAGGCGCCGCCCTGATCGGCGCGGATCGAAGCTCCGGGGCCAATTAAGGCATGCTCACCCACGCTGACATTCCCAGTCAGATTTGAGAAAGAATGCACGTGAGCTGTTGACGCAATCTGGGGCTGCGCCAACTGAGCAGCTTTCCCGGACGATGAAGCAGATGTTGAAGCAGAAGCGCTTGCCATAGGATGATCTTTTGCTTTGAAACAGCAGCGTAGCGAACCTGTAACCGAAACTCTGTGCTAGCGCCCGATTCAGCCTGCACTAGACGAACTAAGCCATCTGGTGCAGTTGAGCTGCATACTAGTAACTAGATCTAGATTCTAGATATAGCTGCCTCTATAGCTCAGCTCTAGCAAGCCTCAGCAGCCCTAGCGATCTTGGTCTCGCTTGCTGTACAGCCGCAGGTTTTCGACGCTAACTGTGTCAATGATGCCGACGATTAGCGCATCAATTGGGCGCGATTCGTTGCCCTGAATCTGGCGAGCCGCGCTGCCACGACTCACCAGCACCCATTCGTCGATTCCCGCCCCGACGCTGTCAGCCGCCACCTCATATCGCGACAGCGGCTGACCCTCAGAGTCCAGAAACTGCACCAGCAGGAACTTCACGCCCGTCAGACTACGCTCTTTTTGCGTGCTGACCACCGTGCCGCAGACCTTGGCAATTTGCATGAGCCTTTACCCAATCGGGGGGCTCACTAGGAGCGGCTGATCGGGCGGATACCGCTGACGCTCTCCCGGAAGGCTTCGACGGCCTCGGTATAGCGGATGGGCAGCACATACTCCAGGTTCTCGTGCGGACGCGCGATGATGTGAGTGGAGAGCACTTCACCCCCGTTGACGCGCTTCACGTTTTCAATTCCGGCTGCGATCGAAGCCTGGACTTCCGAGACATCGCCCCGCACAATCACCGTGACGCGACCGCTGCCAATTTTTTCATAGCCCACCAGCGTGACGCGGGCGGCCTTCACCATCGCATCTGCTGCCTCCACCACCGCAGGAAAGCCCCGCGTTTCAATCATTCCAACAGCAATCGGCATTTAAGATCTCTCCAATATCCCCAATATTCAACGAGCAGCTGTAAACCTCACAAAACCGGAGCGGGGCCCATTTTTGACGGAAACCCCAGTCTAATTTTTAAGCGTTCCAGACCTTCCAAACCTAACAATACAGGTCAGCGTAGACGCATAGCAACATAACTTTGGATAATTGTTTTTATGTGAAACATAATCCTGGCTTATGCTTTTCTGCCCTCAAGTCGCTTCTACCTGACTTTTATCTGTCCCTTTCACCTGTCTGCCAACAGCACTTAACAGCAGCATTGAAAATAGAGCCGTGATGCGCTTTTTCTGGGCATACTGCAAAACCATCTAACTGCTGTCAAAGCTGGCTATCTAGAAGCTGTCTGGAAGCTGCCCGAAAACAGCTTAGGATCTAATTAACTGCATTATGTAACCGCATTATGTAACCGCATCACGTCGGCTAGACGCGCTGTTCAATCTTCGCCTCACTCGCTCAACTCAATCCGTAATATAGGTATGGATTATACCATTCCCCTGTCTGCCTTTATATTGCAGATTGCTGCTGAAGTTAAATGAATTTTAAAGCTACTAAAGATAAAAAATTTATTAAAACGATACGAGAAGAAGCCTTGATTCACAGGGTGCTAATATTTAGCAATTGAAGGCTGTACAGGCATCATCACAGGAAACGCAGGATTGATGAATCAGCTCCTTTACCAGACTAGCTGGTGGGTTCCAATCTATGGCCTGGGGGGAGCCGTGCTCACTCTCCCCTGGTCGGTTGGCTGGGTGAGACAGACAGGGCCCAGACCTGCGGCCTACATCAATATTTTGATGACGGTGCTGGCGCTGCTCCACACGGGGCTCTTGCTCTGGGCGATTTGGGATATGCCACCTGAGCGACTGCTGATTCCCTGGCTGAGCCTGCCGGGGTTTGATCTCTGGCTCACATTTTTGACCTCGCGGATCAGCGTCGGGGCGGCCTTTGTGATTACTCTGCTGAGCCTGCTGGCGCAGGTATTCGCTTTGGGCTATCTGGAGAAAGACTGGGCGCTGGCTCGCTTCTATGCGCTGATGGGTTTCTTTGAGGCGGCGATGACGGGGCTGGCGCTGAGCGATTCGCTGTTTCTCAGCTATGCCCTACTCGAGATGCTGACGCTTTCCACCTATTTGCTGGTGGGCTTCTGGTACGCCCAGCCGCTGGTGGTGGGGGCGGCGCGCGACGCTTTTTTAACCAAGCGAGTCGGCGATCTGCTCCTGCTGATGGGCGTGGTGGCGCTCTCCAATCTGGCTGGCAGCCTCGACTTCACCCATCTGGCGCTCTGGGCCGAACAGGTGCAGCTCAACCCGCTCACGGCCAACCTGCTGGGCATCGCGCTGCTGGCTGGGCCAACCGGAAAATGCGCTCAGTTCCCGCTCAATCTCTGGCTCGATGAAGCGATGGAAGGGCCGAATCCAGCCTCAATTCTGCGCAATTCGGTGGTGGTAGCCTGCGGGGCCTATGTGCTGATTCGGCTGCAGCCCGTGCTGGCTCTCTCGCCGCTGGCGCTAGAAATTCTGCTGATTTTGGGAGCGCTGACGGCGATTGGCGCTTCGCTGGTTGCCATTGCCCAAATTGACATCAAGCGCGCCCTCTGCCACTCCACGAGCGCCTATCTGGGCCTGGTATTTTTGGCGGTGGGGACGCAGCAGGACGGGCTGGCGCTGATGATGCTGTTGACGCATGCTGTTGCCAAGGCGCTGCTGTTTATGAGTCTGGGTTCGGTGATTTTGACCAGCAGCACGCAAGATTTAACCGAAATGGGCGGTCTGGGCTCGCGGATGCCGGCTACCGTGGTGGCCTATGTGGTCGGCGCGGCTTCGATGCTGGGGCTGCTGCCGCTGGGCTGCTTTTGGGCGATGCTGGCCTGGGGCGAAACGGTTTGGGCCAGCTCTCCCTGGCTCGTCGGCGTTTTGCTGGCCGTGAATGGCCTGACTGCTTTTAACCTGGTGCGGGTGTTTGGCCTGGTGTTTGGCGGTCAGACTCAGCCCAAGACCAGACGCGCGCCTGAAGTGGGCTGGCTGATGGCGGTGCCGATGGTTTCGCTCACGATCGTGGCGCTGCTGCTGCCGCTGCTGCTGCGTCAGTGGCAAATTTTACCGAGCTGGCAGCAGTTTAACCCGACGCTGCTGCTGCTGCTGCTGGCGGCGGCGGGGCTAGGGGCGGGGCTGGGAAGCTGGCTCTACCTCAACCCGCGCATTCCAAAACCTGTGAATCTGGTCTGGCCGTCGGTGCGCGAGGGCTTAGCCTATGATTTTCGGATTGGCCAGCTCTATCAGATCAGCGTGGTGCAGGCTGTGGTGCAGAGCGCCAGACTGGCCGCCTGGTTTGACCGCTATGTGGTAGATGGACTGGTGAACTTTGTGGGCGTGGCCTCCATTTTTGGCGGTGAGAGCCTGAAGTATACGGTCTCAGGTCAGTCGCGCAACTATCTGCTGACGCTGTTTGTGGGGCTGCTGCTGGCGCTGGCGGCGATTGGCTGGAGCGATGGGAGCAGCTACCGGTAGCTGCAGGGCCGCTTGATTTTGATTTCACAAAGAAGGAGCCGCTGTATGCTGAGCGTTTTAATTTGGGCGCCGGTGCTGGGAGCGCTGTTGATTAGCAGTCTGCCGCAGGCGGTGGCGGTGGCGCGGGCCCGCCAGATTGCGCTCGGAACTGCCAGCCTGGTGCTCGTTTGGTCGCTCTATCTGGCCAGCCAGTTTGATCTGAGCAACCCTGGCATGCAGTTTGCCGAGGCGCTGCCCTGGATTGAAAGCCTGGGGCTGTCTTATCGGCTAGGAATGGACGGGCTCTCTCTGCCGCTGGTGCTGGTGAATAGCCTGCTGGTCTGGATTGCGCTATTTAGCAGCGACCCGCAGATTAGCCGCCCCAAGCTCTACTATGCGCTGATGCTAATTTTGGGCAGCGCCGTGGCCGCAGCCTTTCTGGCCCAAAATCTGCTGCTGTTTTTTCTGTTCTACGAGCTAGAGCTGCTGCCGCTCTATTTGATTATTGCCATCTGGGGCGGGGCGCGGCGCGGCTATGCGGCCACCAAGTTCTTGATCTACACGGCTTTTTCGGGCGTGCTGATTCTGGCCGCTTTCTTTGGCCTCTCAGTCCTAAGCGGCACCGCCAGCTTTGACTATGACCTGCTGCAGCAGCAGACCCTGCCCCTGACCGCACAGCTAGTGCTGCTCACCGCGCTGCTGATTGGCTTTGGCATCAAGATCCCAATTGTGCCGCTGCATACCTGGCTGCCGGATGCTCACGTGGAAGCGCCCACCCCGGCTTCGGTGCTGCTGGCTGGGGTGCTGCTGAAGCTGGGCACCTACGGGCTGCTGCGATTTGGGCTGGGGCTGTTTCCGGAAGCCTGGACGGTGATTGCGCCGGGGCTGGCTCTGCTGGCCGTGATCAGCGTTTTATACGGCTCGTTTGCGGCGATTGCCCAGACGGATATGAAAAAAATTGTGGCCTACAGCTCGGTGGGTCACATGGGCTATATTCTGCTGGCGGCAGCGGCAGCCACTCCGCTCAGCCTGCTGGGGGCAATTATGCAGATGGTGAGCCACGGCTTGATTTCGGCGCTGCTGTTTTTGGCTGTGGGCGTCGTCTATGCCAAGACTGGCACCCGCGATATCAACCAGCTGCGGGGGTTGCTCAATCCGGAGCGCGGCCTGCCCGTGATTGGCGGCCTGATGATTGCGGGGGCGATGGCCAGCGCTGGCATTCCAGGGATGATGGGCTTTATTGCCGAGTTTGTGGTCTATCGCAGCAGCTTTGAGGTTTTTCCGGTGCAGACGCTGCTGAGCATGATTGGCACAGGGCTAACGGCGGTTTATTTTCTAATTATGATTAACAAGGTGTTTTTTGGTCGCCTGCCCGAAACTCTGGCAAATCTGCCTCGCCTGCGCTGGCAGGATCGGCTGCCCGGCGTGATTGTGACGCTGCTGATTATCTGGCTGGGCATTCAGCCGAGCTGGATGACGCGCTGGAGTGAAGCGACCGCGACCGCAATGGTGCATGATCGGATAGAGCGTCTGGCGGCCCAGTTGCCGCCTGAGTCGCTGCCTGAGCTATTACCTCTGCCTTGAAGGCCCGACAGTCTCGGTTCGCTAATCTAACGGTTATCGTCCAGTTATTATTCAACAGTCACTCCTCATTCATTCCTCGATGCTGCCATGGTGCTCGCCACTCCTGCCTCAACCCACCCCCTCGCCGATATTTTGACTCGTCTGGAGCAGGGCGGTGCGCTGCTGCCGGAATCGCCCGAAAACCTGCTGGAAGTGGTGGGTATTCTTACAAGCTATGGCCATGTGCTAGATGCCTATCAGCGTAACCTCACCTATATTGCTGAGCATCAGTTTTTGGTGCTGTTTCCGTTCTTTAAATATTTCAACGGTGAGGTAACGCTGCAGAAACTGCTGAAGCACTGGTGGCATGATCGGCTCAACTACGAGTTTGCCGAATACTGCATGAGGGGAATGTTCTGGCATGGCGGTACGGCGCTGGATAGCTATCTCGATAGCCCTGAATTTCAGCAGCGGGTGGAGCAGGTTTTGGCGGCCAAGCTGCGCGGTAATCTGATGATGGAAGGCTTAAACCGGCTGTTTCCTGACTTTTTGCCAGAGCAGGTGCGGCTGCTGAGCTACCACAGCGCGCTGGGGCAGTTCTGGAACGTGATGAGTCAGATGTTTTTGGCGCTCTCAGATCGCTATGAGCGGCGCGAAATTAGCAGCATTAAAGATGTGGTGGATCATATCCGCAACGGGCTAGTTGCCGCCGCCGCTCAGCCGATTACCTATGCTGTGACGGTGGCCGGCCAGCCCTATGAAATCATCCCCAAATCTGCAGGGCTGCAGTTTTTGATGGATACAGCAGTGCCTTATGTTGAGGCGGTGTTTTTTCGCTCGTTTCCATTCTTTGGTACAGTCTCTTACAACGCTCAGGCGCATCAGATTTCGGCTGAGCAATCTGACTTCAACTATGGCGTACTCTACGCCGATCCGCTGCCGGTCGGCGGGGCCGGGATTCCACCTACGCTGCTGATGCAGGACATGCTGCAATATCTGCCAGACTATCTGCAGGAGCTTTATCTGCGCGGCCCGCGTAAGCGAGATGATCTGCGGGTAAAAATTTGCCTCAGCTTCCAAAAGTCGATGTTTTGCGTCACAACTGCCGCAATCCAGGGACTTGCTCCGCATCCGCTCGATACCGCTGACCCTGACCAACAGCAGACCAACCGCCGCTATCTAGAGCAGTGGCTCGACCGAATGATAGATTCGCGCCTGCTGTCGCTCAATTGAGCCATCAGGATAGACAGATGCTGCCAAGTAGACAGAAACGGTATCCGATTTGTTAACTAATCGATATTCACTATATTCTTATAGGCGTTTGCTTAATGCTCCAATCTTTATCATCATGAACTTTGAATGGAGGTAATTTCAGTTAACCTTTGATTCAGCTAATCTCTGATGCATCTGATCGGTAAGACTCGCAGAGTTGCGATACCCTAAACGAAGCAAGCTGTTGATCTGGCGCAACTCATGCAAATCTGGCATTGGCAAACTGTTTATCCGCAGGCTGAAACGCAGGCCAAAACGCAGGCCGCAGCTAGAGCCTACCTCACCTGCGACTTACTCAAAGACTGGGCGCATGGCTTTTTTACCCGGCAGTTTTGGCCATCGCCGCCAGAAGAGTTGGTGAGCCTGCTGCCGCTGGAGCGGCGTCCCTCGGTGTATCGCCTCAAGCAGGTGCATGGCAACCGGGTGTTGCGCGCTGCCGAGCTGACCGAGATGCCCCCTACCGACTCTAAGGCCGAGTCTAGGGCCGAGTCTAGGGCCGAAGCTGACGGCTTGGTTTCAACCGCGGCAGATCAGGCGGTTTGGGCCTGTACGGCAGACTGTACGCCGATTCTAATCGGCGACCTGAGCACGGGGCAGACGGCGGCAGTTCACGCAGGCTGGCGCGGCACGGCAGCCAAAATTTTGCCCGCTGCGGTAGCGCAACTGCAGGCCCAGGGCAGTCAAATTGCGGACTTGCGAGTGGCGATGGGGCCAGCCATCGCCGCAGCGCAATATCAGGTCTCAGAGCAGGTTGCGGCAATGGCTGGCGCGACGCTAGTTGCTGAGGCCAATCTGGAGCTGTTTGCCCAGCCCGAAACCGCCGCCAGCCCGGAGCTAGCCCAGTTTTGCCAGCGGCTGCTGCAGCTGCCTGACTCGCCCGTTTTGCCTGATCCCCAGCCTGGACGCCTGCGACTAGACGTGCCGCAGGTGAATGCGCTCCAGCTGGCCCAGCTTGGCTTTGAGCCTGACCAGGTGGCAATTTCGCCCTACTGCACCTACCAAAATCCAGAGCTGTTTTTCTCCTATCGGCGCGAGAAGCAGAAGAAAGTGCAGTGGTCAGGCATTGTGAGTGGGGCTAGGAATTTGTAAAGGCCAGCGGTCTGCCGCGTACCGCTAGATTGAGCTGGCCTTGGTCATAGACCACCTGACCTCCCACAATTGTGGTAACGGCCCAGCCGGTCAAGTTCCAGCCCTCGAACGGGCTCCAGCCACATTTAGTCTGCAGCTCCTCGCGCTTCAGAGGCCGATAGCTGTCGAGATCCACCAGCACCAGATCAGCGTCATAGCCGGGAGCGATAGCGCCCTTGTTGGGGATGCCATAGGCGGCGGCAACGGCGGTAGACATCCAGTGCGACACCTGCGGCACGGTGCAGCGGCCCTGCATCGCCTGGGTCAGCATGACGGCTAGCGAAGTTTCAACGCCCGGCATACCTGAAGGGCTGCTGGGGTAGCCTTTCGCCTTTTCTTCTAGCGTATGCGGGGCGTGATCAGTGGCGATAAAGTCAATCACGCCGTCGCGCAACGCCTGCCACAGCACTTCGTTGTCGTGAGCCGAGCGGATTGGCGGGTTCATTTGGGCCAGCGTGCCGATCGTTTCGTAGGCGCTGGTATTTAGCACTAGATGCTGGGGCGTCACCTCCGCCGTCACCCAGGTGGGCTTGTCCTGCCGCAGCAGATCGGCCTCCTCAGCGGTGGACATATGCAGAATATGCAGACGGCGGCGGTAGCGCTTCGAGAGCTTGAGCGCCAGCTGCGTGGCCAGCAATGCCGCCTGATTGTCCTGAATCTGCGAATGCACTGCCGGGTCGGTGCGGCCTGCAAACTGCTGCCGTCGCTCTAAGATACGCGCCTGATCTTCGGCGTGAACCGCAATCAGGCGGCTGCCCTCGGCAAAGATTTTTTCTAGCAGCGCCTCTTGATCGACCAGCAGCGCGCCATGCATCGATCCCATAAAGATCTTGATGCCGCAGGTGGGGTTGACCGTGAGAATATCGGCCAGATTGTCAGCCGTGGCACCAATAAAAAAGCCGTAGTTGACCAGCGATTTCTCGGCGGCTCGACGCAGCTTGTCGTCCAGCATCGCCTGATTGATGGTGAGCGGCTTGGTGTTGGGCATTTCCAAGAAAGAAGTCACGCCGCCTTTGGCACAGGCGCAGCTCGCCGTAAACAGGTCTTCTTTATACTCCTGTCCCGGCTCCCGGAAATGCACCTGCGGGTCAATCACCCCCGGCAACAAAGTCAGGCCCGTCGCGTCAATTTCTCGGTCGGCTGCCTCTGAAATTTCTGCCGCCACCTGAGTAATTTGATGGCCGCGAATTTGCACGTCTCCCACCAAAAAATCGCCGTCAGGCAGCAGCAGTCTAGCTTGGCGGATCAGCAGTTCAGAATTTGTCATGGCATCGTCATGGCAATAGCAGGATCATGGCATAGCAGGGGCGAAAAATAGCGGGTCAAAACCGAAAACGCTACAATCAGTCTTTGGCGGCTCTGGTCAATTCTAATGACAAACCTGATTCAAAGCAGGATTCAGCAGGAATTAGGGCCGAATCCCGGCTGATGGTCAAAGTTCGCAGATCACCAGTTAGAATTCATTCAAGTCTAAGCCAGATTGCTCATCCCAACATCGCCCGAACTAGGGGAAATTTGCCCGAACCCATGCCTACGAATTCAGACTCAGATTTTTCTTCAGAGAACCCTGTTAAATCTTCAAAGCCTGATCCTGCCGCCAAGCCCACCGGCAAGCCGCCGCATCCAGAAGCGGAGGAAGGCTGGAAAGAGATTGTCAAAACGATTGGTCTGAGCCTGCTGCTGGCGCTGGGCATTCGCCAGTTTGTGGCTGAAGCCCGCTACATTCCCTCTGAGTCGATGGTGCCAACGCTGCAGATCAACGATCGGCTGATTGTTGAGAAGGTGAGCTATCGGTTTCACGATCCAGAGCGCGGTGATATTGTCGTGTTTATGCCGCCGGATGCTGCCGCCAAGTACTGTCTGGGCGCTCAGAACGCTGACGTCAGGATTAAAGATGCCTTTATCAAGCGAGTTATCGGGCTGCCGGGCGATAAGGTTGAGGTGCGAAACGGCGCGGTCTTGATCAACGACCGGCTCTTGCAGGAAAACTATATTGCGGCCAAACCAGACTACGAGCTGCCGCCTAGCGTAGTGCCGCCTAATTCTTATCTGGTGTTTGGCGATAACCGCAACAATAGCTGCGACGGGCATTTTTGGGGGCCAGTCCCGCGTGAAAACCTGATTGGGCGAGCCGCCTTCCGCTTCTGGCCGCCTAACCGAATTGGCAGCATTACCGAGCAGCCGGTCGAAGGTGCCGCCCTGCCTGCGGCTGAACCTGGACTGCCGCCCATTACCGCTCCGGTTGCGCCGCCCTCCGAGCCGCCCTCTGAGCCGCCCTCTGAGCCTCAGCCTGCCCAGCCCTAGCCCAGCCCTAGCTTAGTCATGAGCCTCAGACTGACAAGACTCTTCAACCTGGAGCAGCTTGCTGATAAGGTCAGAGTGGAGCGCGGTTGGTAGTTTGATAAGAGAGAATTTAGACATGGCACGTTACCGTTCGATTCTGACATTCGTTTTAGTAATTCTGGCGGCTGCTTTGGTGAGCTGCGGCGGCCCGCCTGTTGCCCAAGGGCCACTCTACAGCACGGCTCAGCTGGAGCAGATCCAGCGCTACAGCACCGATATTCAGACCCTGCGCGACCGGATGGACGAACTTTCGCCGCTAATTGAGGCCGAGCAGTGGAACGACGTAGGATCTTTCATTCACGGGCCGCTGGGTGAACTGCGAGTGCGGATGGCGCGTCTGGCTCGCAGTCTGGAGCCTAAAGCCCAGAAGACGGCTCAAAGCTCAGCCAAAGAGGTGTTTGAGCATTTGATTGCGATCGACGAGGCCGCCCAAACCCGCGACTTTGACAAGGCAACCCGCAACTACCGCGAGGCACTGCGCGACTTTGATGCATTCTTTCAGCTGCTTCCAGGCTAGCTAAAACTTCACTAACCCTCACAAGGCACAGATGCAGCAGGCGATCATTGTAGGCTGCGGTATCGTAGGTGCGATGATTGCCTATGAGCTAACGCAGTCTGGCTTTCAGGTAACGGTGCTGGATCGTCAGCCTCCCGCTCAGGCTGCGACTGGAGCCGCGCTGGGCGTGCTGATGGGCGTGATTAGCCAGAAGACGAAAGGCAGAGCCTGGACAATGCGCCAGCTCAGCACCGCGCGATACGCCAAGCTGATGCCTGAGCTAGAGGCGGCTTTGGGTCGCGCGTTGCCCTGGAACCCGCAGGGAATTTTGAAGCTGGGCTTTGCGGCGGAAGATAAGGCGAAATGGCAGGCGCTGGTTGAGCTACGGCAGCAGCAGGGCTGGCGACTCGAACTCTGGTCGCCGGATCAGGTGCAGGCCCGCTGTCCGCAAGTGCAGTCGCCTGTACAAGCCGGACTCTATTCGCCGCAGGACTGCCAGGTTGATCCGACGGCGCTGACGCTGGCGCTGGTAGAGGCGGCTCAGCGACAGGGCGCTAGCTTTGAGCTTGACGTCGAAGTTCAGCGGCTCTCGGCCAATGGCAGACTGCAAACTTCAGCAGGCGATCTGGGAGCCGATTGGATTGTAATCGCGGCGGGTCTAGGCTCTGCGCCGCTGCTGCCGATACCACAGATAACGCTAGCGCCCGTGCTGGGACAGGCAATTCGCGTCAAGACGAGGCAGCCATTGGGCCAGCCGCAGTTTCAGCCGGTAATCACGGGACACGATATTCATCTGGTACCGCTGGGCAACAGTGAATATTGGGTAGGCGCGACAGTGGAATTTGATCCGGCTGAGAACGCGCCCATCCCAGAGCAGCTAGAGGCAGTCTGGCAGGGAGCCGTTGCCCTCTGGCCAGGGTTACAGACTGCGATACGGCTGGCAAGCTGGTCAGGACTGCGGCCACGACCTGTAGATCGGCCTGCGCCCATCGTGGAGCCGCTGGCGGGCCACCCGCGAGTGCTGCTGGCGACCGGGCATTACCGCAACGGCGTGCTGCTGGCTCCAGCCACCGCCCAGATTATCCGCGAGCTGATCGCTCCTCAGCTCACGGCTCAGCGCTGAGACCAGACCGTAGCTCCTCGCGGGCCTTCTCTAAGGCCAAGGGCAGCTTGTCGGGTTCGCGTCCGCCAGCCTGTGCCAGGTTGGGTCTGCCGCCGCCGCCGCCGCCGCACAGCTTGGCTAGCGCTCCCACAAATTTGCCAGCCTGGATGCCGCGACTGTTGACTGACTTGCTAAAAGCCGCCACTAGACTCACTTTTTCGGGTTCAGAAACCGATCCCAAAACCACTGCGCCCTCGCCTAGCTTTTGCAACAGCGACTCGGCCACCGTTTTCAAAGACTCAGCGTCAACTGCCGCCAGCTCAGCCACCAGCAGCCTAAACGCGCCGATGTCCTCCACCTGCTGCAACAGCCGATCGGATTTGGCCAGCGCCAGCTCTGACTTCAGCGCCTCAAGCTGCTTTTGGCTGGCTTTGAGTTCGGCTTGCAGGGCCGTCACCCGCTCCGGCAGCTCTTCTGGCTTAGCCTTGAACCGATCGCTCAGCTCGCGCACCACCTGATCCCGCAGATTCAGGTATTCCAGCACCGCCGGCCCAGCCACCGCCTCAATCCGCCGAATGCCAGAGGCGACGCCCGATTCCGAGATGATTTTGAACAGGCCAATTTCAGCTGTGTTGCCCACATGCGTACCGCCGCAGAGCTCCATCGAAACGCCGGGAAAGTCGATCACCCGCACTTCGTCGCCGTACTTTTCGCCAAACATGGCAATCGCGCCCTTGGCTTTGGCCGCCGCAATCGGCATGATGCCCACTTCGCCTTGATGCGCCTCGGCAATCCAGAGGTTTACCTGAGACTCAATCTGCTGCAGCTGCTCTAGCGTCACCGGGCGCGGCAGGTTGAAGTCAAACCGCAGCCGCTCGAACGAGACCAGCGACCCCGCCTGCGCGATATTCTCATCCACAATTTGCCGCAGCGCCGCCTGCAGCAGATGAGTTGCCGTATGGTTGGCCTGCGCCCGCCGCCGACAGGCCAGATCGATCTGCGCCGTCACCCGCTCGCCTACCTGGATCGCGCCGCGCTCTACCTTGCCGTGATGCACAAACAGACTGCCGCCCTTCTGCACATCCTCGATCCGCACCAGCAGATCCGCGCCGCTCAGGTAGCCCCGGTCGCCAATCTGACCGCCCGACTCGGCGTAGAACGGCGTTCGATCTAGCACAATCTGCACCTGAGCGCCCGCTGTAGCGGACTGCACGGGCTCTCCGGCCACCATCAGCACGGTCACTGTCGCTTCGCTGGCCGACTGGCTATAGCCCAGAAACTCGGTTTCGTTCAGGTCGGCGGCCAGACTGTCGAGGCTGCCCTGCGCCGTCAGGTCGATGGTTTCATGGGCGTCGCGGGAGCGCTCGCGCTGGGCCTGCATTGCCGTTTCAAATCCCGGCTGATCGACTGTAAAACCCTGCTCCTCGGCAATTTCCTGGGTTAGCTCTAGCGGGAAGCCAAAGGTGTCATAGAGCTTGAAGGCATCCGCTCCGGCAATTTCGCCGCCAGTGGGCAGCTCGGCCATCAGTTCAGCCAGCAGCTTCTCGCCGCGCTCCAGCGTTTCGCGGAACTTGGCCTCTTCGAGCTGCAGGCTGGCTTTGATCGACTCGGCCCGCTGCCGCACGGTTGGGTAGGCTTCCTCCGAGAGCAAAATCGCCGTCTCGGCCACCGCTGGCGTGAACTCGCGCTCAATCCCAATCAGGCGTCCGTGGCGCACCACCCGCCGGATCAAGCGCCGCAGCACGTAGCCCCGCCCTTCGTTGCTGGGCGTAATGCCATCCGCAATCATATGCACCACAGCCCGGACGTGATCGCCAATCACCTTCAGCGACACCTGAGTAGCGGCATTGGCGCTGGCATAGTCGAGCTGGGCGATGGCTGCCGCCGTTTTAATAATCGGCAAAATCAAGTCGGTTTCGTAGTTGTTGGGGACGCGCTGCAAAATCTGCGCCATGCGCTCCAGTCCCAGCCCGGTGTCGATGTTTTGGGCCTGCAATGGCGTCAGATTGCCCGCCGCATCCTGGTTATACTGCATGAACACCAGGTTGTAGAACTCAATAAACCGGCTGTCGTCTTCGAGATCAATCTCGTCGCCCCGCTCTGGATGAAAGTCATAGTAAATCTCAGAGCAGGGGCCGCAGGGGCCAGTTGGGCCAGACTGCCAGAAGTTATCTTTCTCGTCCATCCGCTGAATCCGCTGGGCCGGGATGCCGATCTGGTCGCGCCAGATCGCAAAAGCCTCCTCGTCCTCGCGAAATACGCTCACCACCAGTCGCTCAGGCGGCAGGCCAAATACTTCTGTAGATAACTCCCAGGCCCAGGCAATCGCCTCTGACTTGAAATAGTCGCCAAAGCTGAAGTTGCCCAACATTTCAAAAAACGTGTGGTGCCGAGCCGTGCGGCCCACGTTTTCGATATCGTTGGTGCGGATGCATTTCTGGGAGCTGGTGGCCCGCTGAAACTCGGCCTGCCGCTGACCCAAAAAAATCGGCTTAAACGGCAGCATCCCGGCAATGGTGAGCAGCACGGTTGGATCTTCCGGCACCAGAGAGGCGCTCGGCAGAATCTGATGCCCTCTCGCCGCGTAGAAGTCAAGAAACGTCTGTCGAATTTGCGCGCCGCTGCGAGGAATGGCCATGAGGTCAGCAAGAGAGAGGTATGATTTCCTATTCTCAGTCATGTTGCCAGATTCGACAAAATTTATTCAGGCGGCTCCTGGGCTGGCTCAACCTCTAGGCTGGCCGATGACGCTGAGCAATAGCTTGTTATCATGGGCATGATAGGTAGGAAGAATGGTAGAGCTCCTGTAGAGCTCCTGAGAGTTGCTTTGAAGAGCGCTCTAAGTCAGCTTTAGGCCGAAGTTTGGGCCGAGGTCTGATGCTGCATAAATCCTGAGCTAGAGATTCGTGATATCTTACCGAGGCTCTCAGAATCTGACCGGGCTACTCAGAGAGTAGTTGGCTAAACGTTGATGGATGCTTCAATTCTTCTGATTGGGAACGAACAGTTCCACAATCTGCTGCTTGCCTCAGTTAGAAAAATCCAGAATCTTGTCATCCAAACTATGACCGAGCCGCTAGAAGCAATGCCGCTGCTTTTGGCACAGCAACAGCAGCCTGAGCTATTGCTAATTCAGGCGACTCAAGCGGAAAGCTTAAAACTCTGCCAGCAAATTAAGGCCGAGAGTCGGCTAGCCCGGATCTACTGCATTGTCATTGAAGACCAAGATCAGTCTAGCCGCCCTGAGCTGGAGCTGAGAGCTGCTGCCCTCGAAGCAGGCGCTGACGCCTATCTCTATCTGCCCCACAGTCTAGAGGCTGGGATTTATGATTCACAGCGGCTGCTGCAGGCGCAGATTCGGGTCGGCCTACGGCAGGTGCAGACCTATCGTGAGCTGATGCAGACCAACGACATGCTCTCAGCGATTGCGCTCTCCGATCCGCTGACTTCTCTCAACAACCGCCGTGCCTTTGAGTGGGAGCTGCCGCGTCAGATCCAGAACGCCCGTAGCCGCAGCGTTCCGGTTAGCTTGATTATGCTAGACGTAGACTTTTTTAAGGTGATTAACGACACGCATGGCCATCTGACGGGCGATCAGGTGCTGAAGTTTTTAGCGGCGCGGCTGCGGCACAATCTGCGGATCTACGACACGCCCTTTCGCTATGGTGGCGAAGAGTTTGTGATCATTCTCAGCAATACTGACGCCCAAGAAGCGCTGCAGATTGCCGCGCGGCTCTGCCAGATTGTCAGCGAACAGCCCTTTGCCGTTGAAGAAACGCTCGATCTGACGATCACCATCAGCGCCGGTACCGCTACGCTCCAGCCCGGTGACGATGCCCAAGGGTTTGAGCTGCTGCATCGAGCCGACCAGTATCTGCTTCAGGCCAAAGGCCAAGGCCGCAACCGCGTGGTGGGGCATAAGTCTGAGTAAGTCACGGCTATTTGGCTCAAGCAGCAGTTTGAATAACTTTTGACCCGCTGAGGTGACGCCAAAACTGCCCTAAAACTGACGGAGGATGAGACTCGCAGCAGGCTATAAGCCGCGCCAGCTCTGACTCACTCTCGGCTGGACTCTGCCTCTGAATAGAGGCTCAGTCGAGAAATCCGTATTGAGCGAGATTTAAATTGCTTTATAGAACCGCCTAGAATGGGAATGCCCCGGCAGCGCTCTCAGTCTTAACGCCTGAGCAGGCAGTAGAGAGAATGAGCAGGATATAACCAGCAGGATATTGAACATGGGTGCTTGGCGCGATGGTCTCAATCGGATGAGTGGCAGAACGCGGATTGCTGTCTGCCGCATTTTGCTGCATCTAGCGGGTGCAGAGGTGGCGCCGTTGCTAGGCGTGCTGAATCAGACGGCCCGCGAAGCGGTTGAGGCAGAAGGCGATCTGCCCGTTTTGGCTGAAGGTCTGGCTCAGGTTTGCCAAAGCCTGCTGCAGTATGATCTCTACTGGCGTTCGGCAGCCAACGAGGGCGATCTGTTCTGGAATGAAGCGGATGCGGGCGACTATGTAGCCGAGCTATTTACTGACTCTGCCCAGCGCTATGGGGTTGAAATTCCGACTGAACCCAACGACGAAGATCTGCTGTCGCTGCCCGTGACGCAAAACCTGGTGGTTATTTTAACGCTAGCCTATGAGGGTGAGATCGCCGCCCTCGAAACCGATCTAGCTGATCTGAGCGCCCTCCGCACCGGACTCAAAGCGATCATTAGCCTTGCCCCCAATCGAGTCCGGGCGGTGCAGCTGCATTTCTCTCCTGCCGAACTGGGCGACTTGCTCACCGCTGAGCAGCTAATTATGAACTTCCCAGAGCTGATTCCCCTTTAAACAACTGGCTGAAACACGGCTGAAACACTAGCTCTAGGCTGCACCAGCCTGCTGGCTTTCGTGACCAGCTTTCATCTCTGCCCTCCTTACCCTGTACCCTCATGAATTACCCAGCTATGATCCGCAAATTTTTAGTAATTTCTATGGCGTTTGGCCTGTCGGTTTCAACCTTTGCCTGCGCTGACGATTCGACTGCGCTAAACTCGACTGATCCTGCGCCTGTAGCAGCCACCCAATCTGCGGCCCCTGCCATTGCGGACGGCAGCTACCCGGTGCAGCAGGCCACCTATGATGATGGCAGCGGTGAATATACGCTGATGCTGCTTGATACTCCCGCGGGTACACCGCCACTCTACCGAGCTACAGATCTGCAAATGGCACGACTAACAGACGCAGAAATCAAGGCGGGTCAAAAGCCTTACTTAAGAGTGGAAAATGCGCAGCCCGTACTCTACCTCAGCGAAGATTTCCGGATCGAGTATGTGCATAATGTCGTCGAAACCCAGACCAACCCGCAGACGGGGCAAGAAGAGAGCGTTGTAGTCCGGCGTGAGTCTAACTTCTGGTCGCCTTTTGCGGGAGCGCTAGCGGGTCAGGCAGTCGGCAATTTGCTGTTTGCCCCTCGCTACTATGTGCCCCCCATCTATTCTCCAGGACGCGTCATGACGGGCTACGGCGGCTACGGCAGCAGCTACAGCGATGCGGTCAGCAGCTATCGCACTAAATACAACGCGCCGCCCGCTGCGGTCAAAAATCAGCAGAGCTTCCGCACCACCGGCCAGCTGCGCCGTTCGCCCAACCCTGTTAATTCAACGACCACTAAGTCTCCCAGCAAGTCTCCCAGCGTCAATTCGGGCAACCGCTCTACCGGATCAGGCTATGGTTCAACCGACCTGCAGCGCTCCAAAACTCGTCCCAGCAGGACTAGAAGTTCAGGTAGCTTTGGCAGCGGCGGGGCAAGACGCAGATCGGGTGGACGCAGACGCTAGCTCAGGCGCAGTCAAGCCTCGTAGGCAGTAATGCTGTGATCAGAGGAGAACTGGCCGCTGTTGGCTACCGTCAAAATCGACATCCAGACCCAGTTTTTTTGATCCTGACAAACCTGACTGACGCGCTCTTGAGCCGCTATGTAGGCCGCGTAGTCAGCCAGGATCAGCTCTGGGTCTTGCTGCAGCAGCCAGTCGGTGAGCGACCGGAATCTGCCATCGCCCTGTGAAAAGTAGCCCGACGCAATCAGATCAATCGCCTGCCTCAAGTCTGGATTGCCGTCATATTGCGCTTTGGGTCTATAATCTGCTCGGCAACGCTGAACTTCTGCGACCGTTAAGCCAGCTAGAAAAATATTTTTAGCGCCAACGGCCTGCTGGAGTTCCAGATTGCCATAGCTCGGCATGCCGATGGTCACGGCTCCGCTCATTGCAAACTTCAGCCCTGCCACCGTCACGGCTGATTCACCCGCTAGCATGAGCTGTTCGGCTAGATCTGCTGCTGGATAGAGCCAGCGCATGAGCTGGAGATTGCCGTCTGCCAACAGCACAACCTGCAAGCGCCCCTGTAGAGCGGCGTCTTGATTGATCGTGGTGGCTACTGCTTCGATCAGATCTGCCGTCATCTGGGCCACCGGATCGGCAGTTGGCTGACCGACAAAGATGCAGGTGCGCGGCAGGGAGCGGTGCATAAACCGCTGAATCGTATCCGTGCTGGAGTTGGTTTTGATGCGGGCATAGAGCGTGACCACATGCAGCAGCTGCAGCAGCTGCCGCGACCGAGATTCAATCGCCCCAGCCTGGATATCAAACAGACTGCTGGGGTTGACTGTCAGGCCGGTTTTCTGCTGAATTTTCTCAGCCAGAAGCTGCTTGGCCGCTCGGTGCACCTGCCACCAGCGGCTGCAGAACTCAGCCTCTTTGACGAGCGGCTGCAGCCGCTGGAGCTGTTCAGGATGCGTAATCCAGCTGTCATCCAGCCATTGCGTGATCAGCTGAGCTAGGGCCGGATGCGTTTGCAGCAAAAACCGCCGGGGCGTAATTCCCATAGTCTGGGGCTGAAATTTGCCGGGATAGAGCAGGCTAAACTCTGACAGCTGATCTTGCAGCCACTGAGTTTGCAGCGCGCCGCTGCCGCTGAGCCGATGGCTCCCAACTGCCGCTAGATGGCTCGTCCGCAGCCAGTCAGCCTCAACCAGCGAGAGTCGGCCAATTTGCTCCTCGTCCGGGCTGCTACGCTGCAGTCGGGCCGCATCTAGAAAGCGGCGGTTGATTTCGTGGATAATTTCGAGATGTCTGGGCAAAAGCTGATGGAGCAATCCCAGCGGGTAGTTGAGTGCATGGCCGCGCGCCTCTACCCAGTCATGTAGCCGACAGCAAGTCATCGCCTGCGTGATTTCCCAGGCCAGATCCCAGCCGAGCTGCTGCTGATCAACCAGCTGATGCATCAGTTCGGCAATGGCCAAACCTGTAGCCGTACCGTTGAGCTGCAGCAACCAGTGCTGAGGCAAGTCTGTCAGCGGCAGTGCCTGCAGATGCTGCCGCAGCAAGTCCTGTACGGCGCAGGCAGCCAGCAGAAAATCTTGCCGCAGCTTTAGCTCTGCTGGGTCAGCGTTAGCCAGCGGACTGATAGCCGGACTCACCTGCCAGAGCCGCAGTAGGCCAACCCTGGGGAGACTGGGCCCCTCATGATCCAAATCTCCCGCTAAATCTCCCGCTAAATCTTTCGTCGGATATCCAGATATCGGCAGGTCATAAGGCAAAGCTCTGGCGATTTCAGCAGCCATCCAGTCGTGCCGACAGTGCCCTGCTGCATCAATATAGACCTCGGTATATCCGCCAAATTTCACCTCCAGGCTTTGCTCAGGCTGCGGCAATGCCCAGGGATTGGGGTCAGCAGCGGCAGGGTTAAGCTGGGAATGCAGCCCGTAGCCTATCGCAGGCATCTGAGCGGTTGTCAGCGATTCGAGTTCGCTGCCAACCAAACAGCCCAATGCCTCATCGTCCCAGCCCAGCGCCCGATCTTGCTGACAGATGGCAACGAGATTCAGCCCCAGCTCAGTCAGCCCTTGCTGGATCGGCTGCGTAATGTTCAGGTTGGTAAAATGGTTTTCTAGCGGCATTCCCAGCGAGTAGGCGGACGCAATTTGTACTACCTGCCGCTTGCCCTCGACTGGCGCATAGTCCAGCCGAATTTGCAGCAGGCGATCGCGCAGCATCTCAGCTAGGAGGGCATAGCAGTCTGCGGCGGTCGCGCTTTGGATTGACTGGCCGCGTCGCGCCAGATTAGTCGTAAATGCCTGCTTAAAAACCGCAATATCGCTATTTGAAATCAGATCGCCTAGCGGTATGAGCGGCAAAATGGCTGGCTCTTCGGTAGCAGTACCAGCAGTTTTACGGGACGGCCCCGTATCTTTTAGCTCTCTTGCTGCCGAGCTAGCCGGTTCGGAATCTGTCATTGCCGCATCTGCTATTGTTTTGGCCTGCGGGTTGGTAATCTGTATCTCTGGTATGTCTTTAATAGGCTGCTGATTATCAGTCGCTGTATCTGCTGGCATTTCAGTTTGGTCTCCCATAAGGCCGTTGAGTTGAACCTGTGCAGGCACTGCAGTCAGTTGTGATGTGCTGATAAGTGGCTCTGCGCTGAGATCTATATGGGCTGACGGCAGCTCTTCTCCAACCAACCCCGAGGAGTCAGCAGTTGGCTTTGAGCGTGAGCCTCTCAGTAGCCCTAACCCTAGCAGCAGCAACGGCGACAGCATTGCAAGATCCAAGAATTTCATATGGCTCTCGAATAACGATTCAACCTGATTCAAACTAGATTTCGACGAGTTGGCGAACTAAATTGCCAAATTATCCAAAAAATAAAAAAATATTAGATAGCTAAGTTCTAGAATGCACAATTAGAATCAGATTATGGTGTGTTTATCAATACATGTTATAAATCACCTCGCGTTTAGACTTTTAAAATACGTCGAATACTTCAGAAATCTGACTTATAACTTTATAACTAGTGAATTCTAACTAGTGAATTCAGCCCAGAAAAATAGCTGACACCTGATTTTTTTAGGCTTGAAAGTGCTAAGTCCTAGAGTTTTCTCAACTAACTAACCTAATCAACAGGGGATTTAACAGATGGCAACTTACACATCGGAAGAAATGAGCAAGGTTGCTGAAGCGCCGATGATGATTGGTATGGCGGTGGCTATGGTCGATATGGGAATTGTCTCGACGGCCATTGAAGCAGCGGCAATGTCCAAGCAGATCGCTGGGGCCGCTACGAAATATCCCAACAACTCGATCATTCAAGCTGTGTTTTCAGATGCGGCGCTCAAGAGCGGCACTGTGAAAATGGAGAAGCCTGACATCCAGCCCGAAGATGTGCAGTCCGGTGCGGTCGTTGACAAAGCTCTGACCACGGTTGATGCTGCAGTCGCAGCGATTGGCGATAAGGCCACGCCCGTAGAAATCACAGAATTTAAGCAGTTTGTCTATGACTGTGGCGATGCGGTGGCCAATGCAGCAGGCAGCGGTCTGTTTGGCTCAGGCAATCCCAAGGTGAGCGATAAAGAAGCCGCCGCGCTAGCCAAAATCAAAGCTGCCTTTGCGGTTTAGGCACAGCATTCAGGTTGCCCTGCAGTCAGCATCTTGTAGTTAGCATCTAGAGCGACTTCTGCAATCTATCTAGAGCGAGATTTCCAGATAGATTGCGTTCCTTTACGAGACTGACGACCCTGGCGAAGTATTCCGTTAAGATCCAGGTATTCTGCTTTATTTTCAGGAGATAAAGATGAAATTTGCTCGCTGGCTCAGGGCATTTGCCCCCGTTGTGATGAGCTTGTTGCTGCTTGTAACCGCCTGTTCCAAAGCACCTTCGCGCTATGCGGACGTGCAGAAAGAGACGACGGGACGAGGCGCACAGGCTGCCGTTGTGAAAGCGGCTGAACAAGGTTCGACCTTTAACAAATTTTTTCCAGATGCGACGGGCGACTACGAAGTGGTGCCGGCCCAGGAAAAAAAAGGCTTTGCTGAATATAAGCTCAATAAAGACGGCAAAAACGTCGCGATGCTATCAGTCAGCGATACGGCCAATTTACCCGCCGCCGCCTTGAAGTATCAGACCGCCACCGAGTCAATTGCGGGCTACCCGTCCGTCAACCAGGGCACGATGTCAACCGGACTGCTGGTGAACAGCCGCTACCAGGTGAAAGTGCTCTCCCGCGATCCCTCTTTCAGCCAGGAGGATCGCGTGGCCTGGCTGCAAAAGTTTGATCTCAGAGGCTTGGCCAAGCTGGAAGGGGCTGAAAAGCTGACCAATCTGCCGACCACCGCCACGCAAAAGGCCAAGGCGGTCGTGAAGCAATCCACCGACGATGTGAAAGCTGACATCAAAGATCTGCAGGCTCCAGCCGTACCTCAGCTTCCAGGCTTGAAGCAACTGAAGGACTCATTCAAGGATTCAGATAACCTGCCGCCCGTGCTCATTCCCCAGCCTGCGGCTTAGCCAGGTTACGCATCTCTAGCCTGACTGAGGCTATTTCTGCACTTTTTAAGAAAAGGAGCTGCATTGTGAGTAAACCCGTATACGAATTGGTGGATGATCTGCCGAAAGGTGGACTAACGGTTTCCGCTCTCAAATCATTGGACTTTGTGGTGCCCGGTCAATGGAACAACCTGGTTGGATTTGATAATACGATCCGCACGGTCACCGGCGAAACAGACGAGTCCCTGATTCAGCAGATTGGCGAGCGGGCTGTGACGCTCTACAACGACAAGTCGCAGGGCTACCAGAGAGCGCTCTGGCTGTATGAGTCGGTTGATTCTGCCTCGGGACTGCTGGGCACCGCAGCCCTGGCTAACCGCATCGGTCAAGATACGTTTTTGGGATTTTTGAAAAACCTGACGCCTAAGCCAGAGCGGGCCCAGAGCATTGATCTGACCGTGAAGCTGGTGACCGAAATCGTTGCCTTTTGCCAAATCAACGGCATTCCGGGCGACAGCATTGGCGACTTTTTGGCTGCCCTCAAAGACTACGGCGGCGAGTCGCTGATGCGGATGGCGGCGCTGGTCTGCTTTGACGGCGTGATTCCGCTGGGCGCTGGCTTCACCGAAAAAGCGCTGTCGATGCTCAAAGGCATGAGTCCCTCTGATGTGAGCAGCAACCGGACATTTAAAGGCGTAGAGGAGCTGATTCCGGGCGGCAACGATGCCGGCAAGCTGAATTTCATCACCGAGAGCTTCGAGTCTACCAAAGGCTGGATGGATAATTTTGTCTCCTCAAAACATCTGACCCAGCAGGGCTTGGTAGATAACCTTTCCAATTTTGTCGAGGTCACGGGCGACAAAATGGACTACGTGGGCGCTTTCCTCGATATGTCGGTGAAATACTACCGGCATACGGGCGTCCAGACGTTGACTCGCCGCTTGGTCGAACGCGCCGTCGCCGAAATCTAGGCAGGATTGCTCAACCTAAAAGACAAATCGGCGCTGCTAGGTTAAGTCTAGCAGCGCCGATTTTAGCTGAATTAAGAGGTGAATCAGGCTTCAAGCTGAGGTTGAGACGGGCTGTTTTTCCAGCACCAGCTTTGAGCGCTTCACCTGCTCGGGCACGGGAATTGGGTAGTCGCCGGTGAAGCAGGCCGAGCAAAAATGCTCTGGGTTTTCGCCCGTGGCGCTCAGCATGCCCTCCCAGCTCAGATAGGCCAGCGAATCCACACCAATCTGCTCGGCAATCTCTTCTACTGATTTGGTGGCGGCAATCAGCTGATCCTGGCTGTCGGTATCAATGCCGTAGAAGCAGGGATGCGTCACGGGCGGCGAAGAAATTCGCATATGCACCTCGACCGCGCCCGCATCCCGCAGCGCCTTGACGATTTTGCGGCTGGTCGTGCCCCGCACCAGCGAATCATCCACAATCAGAATGCGCTTGCCCACCAGCACGTCTTTGAGCGGGTTGAGCTTCATCCGAATCCCAGACTCGCGCATGGTCTGCGTCGGCTGAATGAACGTCCGCCCCACGTAGCGATTTTTGATCAGCCCCTCGGCGTAGGGAATCTTCGACTGCTGCGAAAAGCCAATCGCCGCCGGAATTCCAGAGTCGGGCACGCCCATCACCAGATCGACCTCTACGGTGGATTCAATCGCTAGCTGCCGCCCAATCCGCAGCCGGTAGCTGTACAGGCTTTCGTCATGCACAATGCTGTCAGGCCGCGCAAAGTAGATCATCTCAAAAATGCAGAGCTTGCGCTGCGGCTGAGCCGCCCAGTGAAACGAAGCCAGCCCCGCTTCGGTAATCCAGACCAGCTCACCCGGCTCCACGTCCCGCAGATAGTCAGCGCCAATGATATCGAGCGCGCAGGTTTCAGAAGCAATCACGTAGCGCAGCGGCGTACCAGCGGCTCCTTCTAGCGTGCCAATCACCAGAGGCCGCACGCCGTTGGGGTCGCGCACGCCCATCACGCCTTCCGGTGTGCCAATCGCTAAGCTAAAGGCTCCCCGGCAGCGATGCAGGGCGCTAATTGTACCCTCCAGCCAGGCCTTGCCCTCGTTGATTGCCCCCGCAATCGCAAAGGCAATCATCTCCGAGTCAGTCGTGGTGAGCAGCTCCACGTTGGCCTCTACTAGCTCGTCGCGCAGCTCGGCCGTGTTGACCAGATTGCCGTTGTGGGTGAGCGCCAGCGGCCCCAAGCGCGTTTCAACGATGGCCGGCTGAGCGTTGACGATCCGGCTCGAGCCCGTGGTGGAATAGCGCGTATGTCCCACCGCCAAGTCACCTGGCAGCTCTTGCAGGATCTGCTCGCTAAACACCTGCGATACCAGCCCCATATCCTTGTGAGAATAGATCTGCCCGTCTTTAAAGGTGGCAATACCCGCCGACTCTTGACCGCGATGCTGTAGGGTGTAAAGCCCAAAATAGGTGAGTTTGGCAACATCTTCTGCGGGCGCATAGATGCCAAACACACCGCAAGCTTCTTCGGGTTTATCCGGTCGCTCTTGATCAGCAGGAGCAAGTAACGCGGAATCGTCAGAGGTTGGCATCATAGAAGCGTCTGGTTCCCTTGGATATATCAGGACTAGTGAAAAGCCTAAAGCGGCAGAATCAGAAGATTGCCCCATTCGACAACTTAATGATTCCTTAACAAATATTACTTTACAAGCGTAGCGCAAACCCAAAGCTGGCGACCAGAAATCTGCCCTGCTCAAATCTCGGTCAAATTAAGTTAGATCAGGAAGAATAGAGAAAAGCTTATGCGCGACTATGCTGATTTTAGAAGCCCAAAACCTGCAAAAAACCTACCGCAGCCGTCGCCAGGTCTTTACGGCGGTGGCAGATGTCTCGCTGAAGCTAGCCGCTGGCGAAGTGCTGGCCTTTCTGGGGCCAAATGGCGCTGGCAAAACCACCACGATCAAAATGATCGCCGGCCTGATTCTGCCCGACTCAGGCTGGGTGACGGTGGCTGGCCGCAATCCGCATCAGGACGTGCGGGCGCTGCGGGCGATTGGCGCAGTCTTGGAGGGCAACCGCAACCTTTACTGGCGGCTCACCCCAACTGAGAACCTGGAGTATTTTGGCGTGCTGCGGGGGCTAACTCGTCGGGTGGCGCAGCAGCACAGCCGCGATTTGATCGAGCGGTTTGAGCTGGGCGACAAGCGGCAGACGCTGGTGCAAGATCTTTCGCGCGGCATGCAGCAAAAGCTGGCGATTGCCGTGGCGCTGATGCATGATCCACAGCTCTTGCTGCTAGATGAGCCAACGCTGGGGCTAGACGTGGAGGCAACCGCAAGCGTCAAGCGACTGGTGCGCGAGATTGCGGCGGAAGGCCGGGCGATTTTGCTGACCACGCATCAGCTTGATATTGCCGAGGAGCTCTCGGATCGGGTGGCGGTGATTAACCAGGGTGAAATCGTCGTCGAGGAGCCAACCGCCGAGCTGATTCGCCAGTTTTCAGACGGCGCCTATTTGATTCAGTTAGAGCAGCCGCTCGACCCGCTGCGAGCTAGCAAAATCACCGCTCTGGGCGCAATGGCTAAGGCGCAGCAGATCACGATTCGCGACCCGGATATCCTCTACTCGGTTCTAGAGATTCTGCGGCCGCTGCCGATTCTGACAATGGGACGACAGCAGGCCAACCTGACCGATATTTTCCTCAGCTTTGTCCGAAAACCCTAGCGATATTTTTTTGATGCTCTCTCTATTTTTGGCTGAATTCAAGCGGAGTTTTGTGCAGCTAAGGCGCTATTCGTCTGAGCTGATTGGCGGCGTGGTGGGCACGACGATTATTTTTTACGGGCTGTTTTTGAGCACGCAGTATATTGCGGGGCCGGGATTTCAGTTTGGCAGCAGGCTAGACTCGATTATTGTCGGCTATGTGCTCTGGGCGCTGATGCTGTTTATTATGGGCGATATTGCTGGCGGCCTGCAGCAGGAGGCGCGGACGGGGACGCTGGAGCAGCTATTTCTATCGCCCTACAGCGCTTCGACGGTGTTTTTGCTGCGGGCAATTTCCAGCCTGATTTTGAACCTAACAATTAACCTGGGCATCTTGCTGCTGATTATGGCGCTGACGGGCAGCAGGCTAGCCTTTCCGCCGACGCTACTGCCGCCGCTGCTGGCGGTTTTGCTGGGAGCTTACGGGATTGCCTTTGCGATGGGGGCGCTGGCGCTGACGCTGAAGCAGGTGCAGCAGGTGCTGAGCGTGTTTCAGTTTGGCTTGATTTTTTTGTTTACGGTGCCGGTGGAGAGCTGGACGGGCGGCGCTAGGTTTCTGGGTTGGCTGCTGCCGATGGCGCCGGGGGCGGGGTTGCTGCGGGGGGTGATGGCGCAGGGGGCGGCGTTGGACTGGGGAATTTTGGCGGTGGCGCTGCTGAATGGCGCGGTTTATTTCGCGGCGGGGGTGGCGCTGTTTGGCTGGGCGGAGCGGCGGATGAAGAGATTGGGGAGGCTGGGGGGATATTGATTTGACTGTCTAGTTGAATTTACTAAGATGCACTGAGAGATCTGGGCTACCGAATCGAAATGCTTGGGGGCGTTTGCCCCCAAACCCCCAGCAGGGACGGCAGTCCGCCCCTGCACCCCGACTAAGGGGAGATCTGTCGGCAACTAGGTTCCGCTTCGCCTCGTGGGGTTTTAAACTTGACCCTCCGTGTCGCGAGGCCGGAAACCTGCCCTGAATCTTGTGCTGCGCAAACCATAGAATGCCACCCTGCAACGCCATACCCTATCTCTGGCGCTCTACAGATACGCCACTTTGTGAGGGGGTGTCGGGGGACGACAGCGTCCCCTGACGGGGGTTTGGGGGCTTGCCCCCAAGCATTTGGCTCGCCGCCAAGTCTTTAAACCCGCCTAATCCCTACACTTTCTTCAACCAGCTAAACATCGCCCGCAAATCCTTCCCAACCTCCTCAATCGGATGCTCAGCCTCCTGCCGCCGCATCGCATTAAACCCAGGCTTACCCGCCTGATTCTCCAACACAAACTCCCGCGCAAACTGCCCCGACTGAATCTCGCTGAGGATCTTCTTCATCTCCGCCCGCGTCTCATCCGTCACAATCCGCGGCCCCCGCGTCAAATCCCCATACTCCGCCGTATTCGAAATACTATCCCGCATCTTCGCCAAGCCCCCCTCCACCACCAAATCCACAATCAGCTTCACCTCATGCAGGCATTCAAAATAAGCCAGCTCCGGCTGATACCCCGCATTCACCAGCGTCTCAAACCCCGCTTTAATTAGCGCGCTCAAGCCACCGCAGAGCACCACCTGCTCCCCGAACAAATCCGTCTCCGTCTCTTCTCGAAACGTCGTCTCCAAAATTCCTGCTCGCGTACCGCCAACGCCTTTGGCATAGGCCATCGCCCGATCCCGCGCCTGCCCCGTCGCGTCCTGATAGACCGCAAACAGGCAGGGCACACCCTCACCCTGCGTATAAGTCCGCCGCACCAGATGCCCCGGCCCCTTCGGAGCCACCATCACCACATCCACATCCGCCGGCGGCAGAATCTGCGCAAAGTGAATATTAAAGCCATGCGCAAACGCCAGCAGGTTCCCCGCCTGCAAATTCGGCGCAATCTCATGCTTATAGATCGTGCCCATCACCTCATCCGGCAGCAAGATCATAATAAAATCAGCCGCCGCCGCCGCATCCGCCACCGACTTCACCGTCAGCCCTTCCGCCTCAGCCTTAGCCGCCGACTTGCTGCCCGGATAAAGGCCGACAATTACGGTCATGCCGCTGTCTTTGAGGTTGAGCGCATGCGCATGTCCTTGCGAACCATAGCCGATAATCGCAATCGTCTTCCCGGCTAAGAGATCCAAATTCGCGTCAGCATCGTAATACATCCGAGCCATAAAAATTCTCCGTCAGCAGGCATAGTAGATTGGGCTGCATAGGCGTTTTATCATATCAAAAAGTGCAGCACCTGCGGCTGTTTCGCCAAGAAACTCATCATTGAGCCAGCGATTGCGCTGGCTTCAGCCAGCTTGCAGCGCTGCGAGCTAGATCAGTCCGGCGGGTATTCTACCTAAGAGACCATGCTAAGAGACCATGAGTCAGGTGAAAGACTCGGCCTAGTAGCTCTATAGCGAAACTGTGAAAATGACCGATGCCCGTGAACCGTTCCAAGGCGTCCTGCGCCTAGTGCCCACTTCTCCGCTGGCCCCCGCCCAACCAGCCGTTCGGCCAGCCGCGCAGGTGCGGCTGCGCAACCTGAAGGTGAATCAAAAGATTGCGCTTAGCTATGCTTTCTCGCTAGGGCTAGCCGTTATGGGTACCTTGAGCGGCTTCTTGATCGGCAATTACTTTCACCAGAAAGCCTCTGCTCCGCAGCAAGAGCTAGCGCAAGAGCTAGAGTTGCTCAACCAGCTCCAAATTAGCCTGCTGAAAATTCGCACCCACCAGATTGAGTTCGTGGCGCTGCTCGGCCAGCCCGCAGATCTGCAAGCCGAATACCGCGAGTTTCTCCAGCATCACGCTAGCTTTCAGCAAGCCTGGAATCAGCTCAGACGCACAAAATCGCTCGATACTTCCCCCGACCTAGCCGCCACCCAGCGGCTGCTGCTGCGGCAAACCCGCTCGCTGGATGAATATGTGGGGCAAATCTCGGCGCTATTGCTGCCCGCTCAAACCGCAGATGCCCAGCTCTCTGCTCAGAAAATTCAGCAGATTCGCAGTCAGTTAATTGGCGCCAAAGACCGCAGCATGACCCTCCAGCTCGAAGCGTTTTCGAGTCAGCTCGTGCCGCTGATTGCTCAGGTGCAGCAAAAGCACGCGCAGGCCACCGCCGCCGTGATTCGCACGGATGCCTTTCGCAACCAGATTGTAGCGCTCAGCATGCTGGTCTCAGTTTTGGCTGCCGCTATTCTCTCCACCTGGCTGAGTCGGGCAATTGTGCATCCGCTCCGCACCACCACCCAAGTCGCCCAGCAGGTGACGCAAGATTCCAATTTTGAGCTTCAGGCTCCCGTCACCACCACCGACGAAGTGGGCATCCTGGCCGAAGCGCTCAACCAGCTGATCCGGCGCGTCAAAACGCTGTTGGCCGAACAGCAGGCCGCCACCGCCCAGACCTTGATTCAAAGCGAAAAAATGTCGAGCCTGGGGCAAATGCTGGCGGGCGTTGCCCATGAAATCAACAACCCGATTACCTATATTTACGGCAATCTGGCTCCCGTCACCGAATATATTGACGGACTGCTCGATCTGATTCACGCCTACGAAACGCTGCCCGCCGCGCCTGCGGATCAAGCCACAATTCAGGCCAAGATCACTGAGATCGACCTGGAATTTATTGAAGAAGATTTGCCGCGGCTGCTGCAATCCATGCGGCTTGGAGCTGAACGCACCCGCCAGATGGTGCTGAGCCTCCGCAGCTTTTCCCGCATCGATGAGCAGGAAGCGCAAGCCGTTGACCTGCATGACTGCATTGACAGTACGCTGCTGCTGCTCAACAACCGGATCAAAAACGGCGTGCAGATCGATCGAGAGTACGGCGAGCTGCCGACCATTGAAGGCTACGCCGGATCGCTCTATCAGGTGTTCATGAATCTGCTCAGCAACGCCCTAGATGCCCTAGACGAACGAGTGACGCTCTGGGATCAAGACAGTACGCTAAAGGCAGAAGATCAGCCGCAGATCACGATTGCCACCCGATTTTTAGCCAGTCAGCCAGCCAGCAGTGTTCAGGTCAAGATTGCAGACAACGGCGCTGGCATTGACCCGACGCACCTGAGCAAAATTTTTGATACCTACTTCACGACCAAGCCAATTGGAGTCGGAACCGGACTGGGACTGGCCATCAGCCGCGAAATTATTTTTAGCAAGCACCACGGTGAAATGCACTGTCAGTCGCAGGTGGGGCAAGGCACTGAATTTACAATTACGCTGCCGATTAAGCAGCCCCAACCTGCGGCCAGCGACAGCAGCGCTACTTCGAGCCAGTCGGCAAAAACGGGCGCATAATTAAAAATCCTGCCCCAAACGCCGTCAAAATAATCGCGATCACCGTCAGGATTAGCCAGAGGCTATTCATTCGGCCCGTTGGGGCTTGCGTCGTTGCCTGAGACAAGACAGGCTGCTCGGCCACCCAGTCAGGCTGCGGCTCATTGGGACGCAGGCTAGCCGCCACCGCCGTCGCCGTCGCTGTCTCTTGCCAAGTCGGGTGAGTCGCCGCGCTACCCGTCTGCCCTGGGATAAAGCTAGGCTGGTTCTGAATCCAGGGCTGCAGACTAAAGGCCAGCCGCTGCATTTCCTGGAGAATCTGCTGATGTTCGCGCTCAAGCTGCTGATTCTTGCCGTTGAGCGCATCAATCATGGCGCGGGTGGCTTGCAGCTCAGCAGCCAGCTCGCGATAGACCGAAATGGGCACTGAAGGAGCAGGCGGCATGGGTGCAGCAGAGCGGCCAGCTGTAGCTTGCGGAGCGCGGGCTTGATTTGATTTCATGGGGTCTACGAACTAGGAAACCTATTTGCCCATGAATCTTAGTTGAAGTTCTTTTTTTTGGCATAGGTTTTGTGCGGCTTTAATTTTGCCTTTGATTTGGCGCTAGGAAAACTGCTTAATCCAGCCGCGCCGCATCAGCCAGTCGATCAGCAATGCCGCCAAGCCAAACAGCAGCAGACTCTCTGCGACCTGCAGCCCAATTTGCAGAGCCGCCTGCCAGTCCAGCCGCAGACTCTGAGCTAGAGCCAGCCCCCGCACCAGCCCAAACGCTAGCACCGCCCCCGACTGCAGATGCGAGTTGCGGTCGGCTCGGATCACATAGCGATAGGTAACGCCAAACAGAAAGCCGCTCAGCAGCGCCACTGCGGTTTGCAAACCCAGCGCCGCCGGAGCCAGATTCAGCCCCAGATTCAGCCAAACCTGCCCAGCTATAGCTAAGCCAACAGCGCTAGCCGCCGCCGCTGCGCCCGCCAGTCCAGCCTTGAGAGATTCGATTCGCTCAGCTGCTTGATCCATTCAAGCTCCCCAAATTGCCCGCTAAATTTGTGATAGGGTGACAGCGTTTCACAGCGCTACTCTATGAACGTTACCATTCTTGGCTGCGGCTATGTCGGCTCCGCAGTGGCCCAACGCTGGCAGCAGCAGGGCTTAAGCGTCACCGTTACCACCACGCGACCCGAACGACTGCCCGCGCTCTCGGATATTGCCAATCGTGCAGTCGTGGTGCAGGGCAACGACGCAGCAGCCTTGCGAGAGCTGCTGCAAGATCAGCAGGTTTTGCTGCTCAGCGTCGGGGCGCAGCATCGCTCGGCCTATGCAGAGACCTATCTGGACACAGCCAAAACGCTGCTGCAGGTCTTACCCGCCAGCCTGCAGCAAATTATTTACACTGGCAGCTACGCCGTCTATGGCGATCAGCAGGCCAACTGGGTCACGGAAGCCTCGCCCATTTTTCCGGCCAACGAAAACGGTGAGATTCTGGCCGAAACTGAGCGGCTGTTGCTGAGCGCTGCCAATCGGCTCAGAGATCGGCTTAAAGTTTGCGTCCTGCGCTTAGGCGGCATCTACGGGGCTGGACGTGAGCTGGTCAAGATCTTTAGCGGCATTGCCGGCACGACTCGTCCGGGCGACGGCAGCGAGGCCAGCAACTGGGTGCATCTCGACGATATTGTGGGCGCGGTCGAGTTTGCCAGAGCCCAGCAGCTCAGCGGTATCTACAACCTGGTGCAAGAGCCGATCACAACGGGCGGGCTGTTTGAGCAGATCCTGACAAAGCAGAATCTGCCGCCGGTCGTCTGGGACAGTAGCCAAACCAGCAGTCGCCCTTACAACGCGCGGGTATCAAACCAAAAGTTACGGGATGCAGGCTATCAGTTCCTGCATCCCGTAACCCAGCCTTAGCCAGCGCTTGAGCTAGCTATCGGCTGGTAACCAGCTCTTTCTCAGCTGCAGCCACCGCCTCCAGTGCCTCAGCCGTCGCAAGCTGGCGGATGTTCTGCCGCTCTTGATAGACCAGAGCCGCTAGGTGAATGACCGAAAGCGTCAGGGCAGCCACCGACAGCAGATAGCTGTGAATCGTATACATATGGGCCACAGTCGTTGTAGTGATGCCGTCGCCACCCAGGAAGACCGCCTTCAAAATCGGCCCTAGCACCGGCAGACTGCCCAGCGTTCCCATTTCGATCTTCAGCCGCCAGTAGCCAATTTGATCCCAGTCGAGAATCATCGCCGTCCAGCCCAAGCCAATCGCCGAGAGCGCCAAAAATCCGCCGCTGAGCCAGCCGGTAAACCAGGCAGGCTGATGCTGACGGCCAAAGAACATCACGAAGATTTGCAGCAGCGCCACGTAGATCAGCGCGTTGCCGGCAGTATTATGCAGACTCCGCACCAAGCTGCCACCCTGCACCTCCTCAGTAATGCGCCGCAGCGACTCAAATGCGCCCTGAGAACTTGGAACATAGTAAAACGACAGCAGAATGCCCGTGATTGCCGCCACCAATACCAGCGTTAGCGAAACCACGGCTAGCACTGTGGCCAGCCGTCGCAGAATCCAGGCAAAATTAATTGTTCTCATAGCGGCTCTCCCGGCTCAGTGGCATCATCAAATAAATTTAGAATTATTGATTAATGTAACAAGATTTTAATATTTCTGGCTGCGCCAAATGGCAGAATTTCAGCAGATGATTAAAAACAGGTTTTGCTGTGAGCCCTAATGTCTGACGCTGACTTAGTTCCGCTGGCTAATCGAACGGCAGTTCTGGCGACGATGCATGGCAAAGAGCAGGTGATAGCGCCGCTGCTAATTGAGCTAGGAATCTCGGTGCTGCTGCCGTCTGAGCTGGATATCGAGTTCAATACCGATCAGTTTGGCACGTTCAGCCGCGAGATCAAGCGGGCCGGGAGTCAGCAGGAAGCCGCCCGCATCAAGGCTGAGCAAGCCCTGCAGCTCACGGGCTTGAATCTGGCGATTGCCAGCGAAGGTGCGTTTGGGCCACATCCAGCGCTGCCCTATCTGCCCTGCAACCGCGAGCTGGTGCTGCTGCTAGACCCAGAAAACCAGCTAGAAATCTGGGGCGAAGCGCTCTCGACGCAGACAAATTTTGCTCAGGCTGAGGTGCGTTCGCTGGCCGAGGCCGAGCAGTTTGCCGAGCAGATTGGGTTTCCGCAGCATGGCTTGATCCTGAGAGCCGAAGATCAGCTGATCAAAGGCATCGTTACCGCCAAGCAGCTAGCAAGCGCCGTGCAGCAGCATCTCGCGGCATCTGGCTCAGTCACGCTGGAAACCGACATGCGCGCCCAGTACAACCCGCAGCGGATGCAGGTGATCTCTCAGGCCACCCAAAATCTGGTGCAGAAAATCCGCCAGATCTGCCCTAGCTGCGGCTGGCCGGGGTTTGATATTGTCGAGCGCCAGCCTGGACTGCCCTGCGCCTGGTGCCGTCAGCCCACAGAGCTCACTTTGGCAGATATCTATGCCTGTCAGCACTGCGGCCACCGTCAGGTTAAAGCGGCTGAGGCGAGTCAGGCTGATCCGGCCCACTGCGCCTACTGCAATCCTTAGAATAGAGTGATTACGCAGCTTCAAATACTTTGTGCTGAGGCTGCTGGCTTTAAACTTAACTAGCTCCAATCAATCCGAGAAACTTAAGACGCGATACATGGTTGCTGAACTTTCAAACAATCTGGCAAACAATCTGGCAAACAATCTGGCAAACAATCTGGCAAACAATCTGGCAAACAATCTGGCAGACAGGCTGGTAGAACAGCTAGCGGCGCTAAAGCTGTCGGCTGACTGGGTGGGAATTCGGATGGTGAAGGAAACGGTGGGGTCGCGCTCGGTTAGAGACGGCCAGCCGCAGCGCAACGGCAAATCGACCAGCCAGGGGGCCATGGTGGAGGTGCTGGTCAACGGTCAGATTGGCTACGGAGCCACCAACGATCTCTCAACTGCGGGTCTGCAGGCCGCCGCTGAGCAAGCCCAACAGCAGGCGATGGCGGCCAGCCGCTGGGCGGTTCATGCCCTGACGCCAGCCGTCCGTCCCAAAGTGGTTGGGCAATATGCCTCGCCCTATGTGAAGCCGCTGGACGCCCTCTCGCCTGCCGAGATCAACGAGTTGCTGGTGCAGCTCTGCCAGAAGCTGAAAGTCTCTGACCAGATCGTGCAGACCACCGCGATGGCCGTCACCAACGAAACCGAATCCTGGTTTGTCAGCAGCAACGGCTCTGAGGTCTACCAAAAGTTTTCGCTGCTGGAAACCCACTTTGGCGCAACGGCCCAAGACGGAGCAATTGTGCAGCAGCGCAGCCACAACGGTCAGCTGGCACATTGCTACCAGGGCGGCTGGGAGCTGTTTCTAACGCCCGATCTATGGCAGCAGGCGCAGCAGATTGGCGCACAGGCCGTCGAACTGCTCACCGCCACCGAATGCCCCAGCCTGACGACGGCGCTGCTGCTGGCTCCCGACCAGATGATGCTGCAAATCCACGAAAGCGTCGGGCATCCGCTGGAGCTAGACCGGATTTTGGGCGACGAGCGCAACTACGCCGGCGGCAGCTTCGTCAAGCCCCAGGATTTTGGCTCGCTCTCCTACGGCTCCGAGCTGATGAACATCACCTTCAACCCCAGCGTCCCCGGCGAATTTGCCAGCTACAGCTTTGATGATATCGGCGCAGCCGCCAGCCGTGAATATCTGATCCAGTCGGGCAAGCTGCTGCGTGGCTTGGGCAGCCTGGAGAGTCAGGCAAGATTGGAGCAGCCTGGAGTCGCCTGCGCGCGGGCCTGCTCCTGGAACCGTCCGCCGATTGACCGGATGGCAAATCTCAACTTGGAGCCTGGAACCGCCTCGTTTGCGGAGCTGATTCAGGACGTGGAGCATGGCGTGTACATGGAAGCCAACCGCTCCTGGTCAATCGACGACCAGCGCTACAAGTTTCAGTTCGGCTGCGAATACGCCAAGCTGATCGAAAACGGCCAGATCACCAAAACGCTGCGCAACCCCAACTACCGCGCCACCACGCCTGAATTCTGGCATCAGCTGGTGCGGGTGGGCGACGAATCTACCTGGCAGATGTATGGCACGCCCTACTGCGGCAAAGGCGAGCCCAACCAGGCAATTCGAGTTGGTCACGGTTCGCCCGCCTGTCTATTCGCCAATGTCGAAGTCTTCGGAGGTGGCGCATGAGTCTCGCTGAAATTCAATCTAAAACCCCAGCCGCTCAGCGCATAGGGCAGCTCGAACTGGTCTTTAACCGATTAGCAGATGCGCTATTGACCGAACTCAGAGCCGACGAGCAGCTGAAGCTCACCCTGCAGGCCGAGCAGAGTCAGTTTGTCCGGTTCAACGCCGCCAGAGTGCGCCAGACGGGCTGCATCACCGACGGCAGCCTAGCGCTCACCCTGATGCAAAACCAGCGCAATGCCTACCGCTCGCTTCCCTGCACAGGCGACTGGGAAACCGACTGGCCGCAGATGCAGCAAGCCCTGGTCGAACTGCGCCAAGAAGTCCCCGACCTGCCGGTTGATCCCTATCTGGTGCTGCCCACCGGCGACGCCACCAGCCGCGATATCCAGACTGGCCAACTGCTCAGACCTGATCTAGTGGCTGCCAGCCTCCTGCCCGAAGTGGCCGGACTCGACTTCACCGGCATCTATGCCGGCGGCTGCGTGATGCGGGGCTATGCCGACTCTGCCGGACAGCGCCACTGGTTTGCCACCGAATCTTTTGCGCTCGACTACTCGCTGTTTACGCCCGACAACCAGGCGGTCAAGGGCACGTTCGCCGGCAACCAGTGGGATCAGGCCGCCTACAGCGCCAAGCTCGCCGACTCGAAGCTGCAGCTCCAGCGGTTGGCCCAGTCGCCCAAGTCGATTCCGCGCGGCCAGTACCGCACCTATCTCGCGCCCAGTGCCCTGGCTGAAATCATCGGCATGTTTTCCTGGGGCGGCATCAGCGAGGCGGCCCTGCAGCGCGGCGATAGCGCTCTGGCCGTTTTGCAGCGCGGCGAAAAGCAGCTCTCGCCCTGCTTCAGCCTCAGCGAAAACTTTCGGCATGGGCTGGTGCCGCGCTTCAACGAATGGGGCGAAGTCGCTCCGGTCGAGCTGCCATTAATTGCGGCGGGTCAGCTCAAAAACACGCTGATTAGCTCGCGCACGGCCAAAGAATATGGCAAAGTCGCCAATGGCGCAGCAGGCGGCGAATATCTGCGCTCGCCGGAAGTCGCCCCTGGCAAGCTGGCCTCTGACCAGATTCTGGCCAGTCTCGACACCGGACTCTATCTTTCAAATCTGCATTACCTCAACTGGAGCGACCGACCCAGCGGTCGGATTACCGGCATGACGCGCTACGCCTGCTTTTGGGTGGAGCAGGGCGAGCTGGTTGCCCCAATTGAAAACCTGCGGTTTGACGAAAGCCTCTACCGCTGCCTGGGCGAGGCGCTGCTTGACCTAACCGAGACGCAGGAGTTTGTGCCGGAAGTGGGCAGCTACAGCAACCGCAGCTTGGGCGGCATCTGGGTGCCGGGCGCGCTGATTGAGGGGTTCACCTATACGCTATAGCCTACGGCTCGTCCGGCGGGCGGCTGGGCAGCTCAACCGTAAAGCGGGTGAGTCCAGCGTAGCTCTCGACGCGCAGCTGGCCTGCTAGCCGCTCGACCAGCCCTTTGGCCAGGGATAGCCCCAGTCCAGTGCCGCCCTGCTGCCAGCGATCATGGCCAGAGATGCGGTAGAACTTGTCGAAGATGCGGCTTTGCTCGGCGGCTGGAATTTCGATGCCGCTGTTGGTAACGCTGAACAAGAAAACAGGCGGGCGAACTGCTGCCGAGGCTTTGAGCAGCCGCGCCGAGAAAATAATCCGCTCTTCGGCGGGCGTATACTTGCAGGCGTTGTTGAGCAGCTCGCTTAGAATCCGCTCTAGATTGCCCAGATCAGTAGTCAGCGGCGGCAAGTAGGTAGCCAGATCAATCTGAAACTGCTGCTGCTGGAGCTTGGCTCGCTCGGCAAAAGGCTCGATAATGGGGGGCAGCCAAAACACAGGGTTGGTGGTGCTGATCACCAGGGGATCTATGCCGGCTTCTAGTCGGGACAGATCTAGCAGATCGTTGATCAGCGTGATCTCATGGGCTGTCTCATCTTTGAGGATCTTGAGGTAGCGCTGAAGCGGCGCGAACTGGGCGGGATCGATTTGCTCCAGGTTCATTTCCAGCAGCTGCACCGCCATTTTAATATTCGACATTGGCGTTCGCAGCTCGTGCGAGACGGTGCTGAGGAAGTCGTCTTTGCGCTGGTGCAGCTGCTCTAGCGCCTCAACCTGGGCTTGGGTCTGCTGATGCAGCTGAGCCTGCCGCAGAGCAATGGCGCACTGTTCGGCAACTTGCTGCACCAGCCGCAGTTCTGCTGGGCTAAAGCTCTGCGTTCTGGGCTTGAATAGCCACAGATCGCCCAGTACAGCCTCGGCATCTTGAATAGGACAGGCCAGACAGACCATCTGCGAGCGGGTAGGGCGTCCTCGGTGCAGCTCCAGCCGACAAAATTGAGCCGACTGACGCTGCAGCAGCTGCTGGTAGAGATGTAAGCTATCGAGCTGAACGGTCTGGTCAAGCGGCACCGGGATCTCAGAGCGGAGACATTCGTAGCGCAGGGTTGAACTGCCTGCTTTGAGATCGTAGAGCGCCAGGTTACAGCCTTTGACATTCAGCCCCACTGCCAGCTCTCGAACTACCGTCTGCAAAACCTGGTCTGGGTCGAGGCTGCTGTGCAGTCGCTCTATAATCTGACGCAGCAAGATTTCAAAGCTAAGCGCCTGCTGAAGTTGAGCTTCTGACTTCTGGGCTTCTGGCTTCTGGGCTTCTGGCCGCTGAGCGGTTGGGCTAGACGGCTCGCGATAGATTCCAGGCTGGGCAACGCAAGTATCTATGAGCTTGGGCAGAGGTGGCACGGCTCGAATCGAGGTGTTGCGACTGGGCTGCATGGGATCAGCAGTTTGAGAGGGCGATAATCATTCAGTTCTGCAGCTCTGTAGGTTAGCGATCTGGATGGATCTGACGAGATCGCTACCAGGATGATTGCAGGAGCTGAGATAGTCTTGAGGTGAAACAGTCTTGAGACAATTTGGCTTGAGACAAGTTGGATCGAGACTGTTTGCAGACCAATCTATTAAGCTAATTTATGAGCCAATTCATAGGCCGCGCTTCAGGTAGCTACGACAAGATGAGCTAAGTCAGCCTATAAGTCAGCCCATGCGATGAGTAGCCTACAGAATAGGCCGTTCACAAGACAGGTACTAGGACAAATACCACAGACCGCAGGCTGCACCAGATTCTCCATTTAATGTATAGCTTAACTGGACTAGCACCAAATTTTACTCAGCCAACCAGCGTACTTACGGAAACTACAGAAATTTGAGATATCAGCCTAGCTGGCAAGCTTGCTGGCCTACTAGAAAATACGGACAGAGTTTCAAGGGAAATGGTAGGGTGAGAAAACTGAGGTGAGGCGCACCCAGATGACGAGCGGAGGCAAACTATGGATATTAGCGGAGCATGGCTGGGCACCTACTGGCAAGGCGACAGCCCCACTCGATTTGAAGCAACGCTCGTGCTGGGTGACAACCGTCTCAGCGGCAGCATTCTAGATGACAATGCGCTAGGCGAGGCCCGCATCAGCGGCGAGGTGATTGGCCGCAGCATTCGGTTTACTAAGCGCTATCTCACCTCATCTCCCATGCCGATTGACTATGTTGGCACCATCTCCGAAGATGCCAACTCGATGTCGGGTAGCTGGCAGATTGACCAAAAGCACTCTGGCCGCTGGGAGGCTCACCGCTCCAACCAAGATCTGATGGCTGAGCTGCGCAACCGGATCGCTCAGAAAGTGCCGGCTGGCGTGAGTCAATCAGCTGTTAATCAGCTCTAATAGCCCGAAGGCAAGAGGATCTGCCATGCATCTCTTAATTCCCGCAGCTGGCTCAGGCCGACGAATGGGCAGCGACCGTAACAAGCTGCTGCTGCCGCTGCTCGGTCAGCCCGTGATTGCCTGGACGCTGCAGGCTGCGGCTCAGTCTGAGGCCATAGACTGGATCGGCATTGTAGGCCAGCCCCAGGACTGGCAGGACTTCCAGCAGATTCTGTCCCAGCTAAATCTGAGTCAGCCCGTCGCATTTATCCAGGGTGGCGCCACCCGACAGGCTTCGGTTTACTGCGGACTACAGGGATTGCCTGTGGCGGCTGAGCGAGTTCTGATTCATGACGGCGCGCGCTGTCTGGCCACGCCCGACCTGTTTGACCGCTGTGCGGCGGCGCTGCAGGACAGTCTGGGGCTGGTGGCGGCGGTTCCTGTCAAAGACACGATCAAGCTAGTGGGGGCGGATGGTCTGGTTGCCAGTACGCCAGACCGCAGCCAGCTCTGGGCAGCTCAGACGCCGCAAGGCTTTGAGGTGAACACTCTGAAGCAGTGCCATCAGCAGGGGTTGCAGCAAGGTTGGGAAGTCACAGATGATGCGGCTTTGTTTGAAAAAGCGGAGCTGCCTGTGCGCTTGGTGTTGGGTGAAGAGACCAACCTCAAGGTCACAACTCCAATGGATTTGACGATTGCCGCCTTTATTTTGCAGCATCGCTAGAGCCAGTCAAGCCCTAACCCTGCTAGCGAGTGAGAAAAACTTATCTTTGGCAGAGATTTGGCAGAGATTTGGCAGAGATTTGCCTGGCGAATCTTGTCAGAACTATCCGTGATATCATCTAGAGCCCATCTTTAGCGATACATTGGGCCAGTACCGATATCACGCTGCTCGGCTGAGTTCTTGAAACGGCTCAAAACCAAAAAAAACCCTCAAACAAAACTTGCTTGAGGGCTGGAGTTCCTGAAAATCGTCACTAGGGCCTATAATCGCAAGCTGCTAAAAAGATTACAAGAGGGGTGACACCCATCACTTTATTATGAAGCCCAGATGAAGCTACCCCAGTATCGATCAATACCGTCATTCAATACCGTCAGCGAGGAAGCCGCGCGGCCAGCTTGCCGCTGGCTCAGGCTGTGGGCTCAGTCACAGCCGCAATGCCAGCCCGGTCTAAAATTTGCGGAATTAAGTCTTCGCGCTTCACCGCCATCAAATGGACGCCCTGACAGAGCTGACGCGCCAGCTGCACCTGTTCAGCCGCAATCTGTACGCCTTCGTCTAGCGGATTGGCAGCCCGCTCTAGTCGCTCAATTGTGTCCTGGGAGATCTGCACGCCCGGCACGTTGCGGTTGATGAACTGGGCGTTTTTAGCCGATTTGAGCAGAAAAATACCGGCCAAAACTGGCTTGCCGCTGCTGGCTGCAATTTGATCCATAAATTTTTCGAGCCGCTCAAAATCAGAAATGAGCTGGCTTTGAAAAAACTGCGCTCCGGCCTCTAGCTTGCGCTCAAACCGCCGCTGTAGTCCCGACCAGCTCTTGCACTGCGGATCGATGGCGCCGCCCACCAGCAGCGAAGTTGCACCGTCAGGCAGAGGCCGGTCGTTGAAGTCTAGGCCGCGATTCAGCTTGTCAATCAGCCGCAGCAGCCGCACTGACTCTAGGTCAAAAACGCTGCGAGCCGTGGGGTGATCGCCCGCTTTGATTGGGTCGCCTGTCAGCGCCAGAATATTGCGAACGCCCAAAGCCTCAGCGCCCATCAGGTCGGCCTGTAGACCAATGGCGTTGCGATCTCGGCAGGCCATCTGGCAAATTGGCTCTAGCCCCTGCTGCTGCAACAGCACCGAAGCGGCCAGCGACGACATGCGCAACACGGCGCGGCTGCCATCGGTGATATTGATCGCATGGACACGCCCTTTTAGCAGCGCTGCCATTTCTAGCATATGGGCCGGGTTGCCGCCTTTGGGAGGCATCACCTCTGCTGTAATCAAAAACTCTTGAGCTTGAATCGCCTGGCGAAATCGACCGGCGGACGGGGGCAAATCAGGTGAAAGGCGGTTAGACATAGCAAAAGCTCTGTTGAGAAGCAGGGTATTAGATCGAGACTTGGAGTATTAAGACTTAGAACAGCAGCCTAGCAAGGTCGATCGCTTTCTGGCAGTTGAAACTAGCAATCTTGTTAAAAGAATCAAGCTTTTGCATTGTTTTGACCCCTGCTAGGTGTTCAAGGTTGCTGAAGGTTAAGCTCAAGGTTGAGCCATGAGTTTTGATGAGCTAGAAAAATCATGAAGCGGAGCGCCCTTGACAGTCTGCCTGAAGAATCAGTCTCTCATAATCCGGCAATCAAAAAAAAGGTGATGCTGCGTCTGGGCGATTTGCCGCACCTGACCAACTTCTCGCAAGCGCGGTTTGCTCCCGGCCAGAGCGCTGCTGCTCATGCTCATCGCGATATGTGCGAGGTGTTCTTTGTCGAATCGGGGCAGGGCCGAATCTTAATCAACGGTCAGGACTATCCGCTGCTGCCGGGCTGCTGTGTGGCGGTCGAGGCCCAAGAAGTGCATGAGGTGCAGAATACGGGGAGCGATGAGCTGGTGCTGACCTATTTTGGGCTGCGGGTGGCGGATCAGGGCAGCCTGTAGCTCGCGACTCTGAGGCTGAGACGGCCAGTTTGGGGATTCTGCTTGAAGATAAACGCGCCAGACTGCTGTTCGTGGCTCGCCAGAAAATCGATCTGCTGTTCGCCACTTTCCAAGATCTGATCTCCACTCTGATCTCCATTCGCCTGCCGCAGCTCACCGACGACCTGCACCGACTCGGCTGTACCGCCGCCTATATTTTCCACAGTAAACGGAATATAGAACTGCCCTCCCGATACCCGCATTGTCTCAGCCTGGACGCTCAAAATGGGCGGTTCGCGACTCTGCGTGATCCAGCTCAGCAGCACTAGCCCTACCAGCACTGCCACAATCAAGGCTGAAATTGCCAAGGTAATCCATTCCGCCGGGATTTTGAAAGGACGACGCGATCTGCGACCTGTGCTCATAGATGTGGAATTAAACTTTACTTGAGGTAATTCAAACAGCCAGTCGTCCTGCGGCTCCACCCACGGCTGCGGGCAAGCCCAGAATCAACGTTTGCGCCAGCCAGCTCGTCCAGGGATCGGCAAAGCTGAGGCGCTGAAAAAACCAGAGCATGGCGGCAGCGGCTCCCAGCGACAGCAGATAGGCCAGCCCGGTTTCCACAAACGGATTTTGAAACAGCCCCTCGGTTTGCAGTCGCCGCGCCTGGGTTGTGAAGTTGGCAGCAAACACAATGCTATAGGAAATCAGCAGCGAGGTGGCAATGATGGCCAGCAGCCAGGCGGGTGAAGTCGCAGCAGCCAGCATCGGTACTTCGTCGGTTGGGGCAATGTTAAAGGCGATGAAGATAGCGCCAATTAGCGTTGCGCCAATATCGGCTAGCGTGGCGTTGTAGTTATCTTGGGCAGAGCCGTCTGAATCTGCATCGTCTCCTTCCCGACCGCCCTGCATAATTGAGCGCGCGAGCGCCACGCCCAGCGCAAACGGCACGCCTTCCAAGACAATTTTGCCCAGCGCCTCGTTCAGCGGCGTTTGGAGCGTGATCTGCCGGAGCAGCAGCAGCAGCAGCAACGTACAAAAAACGCCGAGGGCTAGAGCTTCAACGCTATCCATCGCCGCCTGCCAAAATTGATCGAGTTTGAGCTGCCGGAATCCGCCAGTTCGGTTGAGCAGAAACAGAATAACGAAAGTGACAGCCAAAATTATCAGCATCAAGGACGGCTCAAGATAAGAGCCGATCCACCAGACTTCCATGGTGTAAAGCAGCGGCACGCCAAACAAAAAGCCGCCCGACATGCCGCGCACTAGCTCGGCGATTTCTTGCTGCCACTGGCGCTGGTTCGGTAGGCTAATCGGTCTCATTTAAGTAAGCTCTAGGCTCATCTAGAGGCTGATCCAGTCTCGCCAAATTTGGGGCAGCGAGAAACTGCCGAAAGTCAGATCTCAGCTAGATCTTTGGGCCAGACTAGATTCACCAGATCGAGCTAGACGATATTAAAATCGTGGCTGCCTAAATGCCGGGTTTCTGGAAAGCCTGCCGCTAAATCTTCCCAGAAATCCTGCTGCAGAATCTCTGGATAAACTACTAAATCGGGCAGCTCGGATCGAGAAATCCAGCGGCTTTCCTGAATCATCTCGGTGTCGGGTTCGGTGGGCGGCTGATGAGCCAGCGTAAGTTCGCCTGAATAGGCATCCGCCACTAAAAATAGCTCTAGATGCTGCACGCCTAGCTGCAGATCGCGGCATTCTCGAATGTAGGCGATCCGGCTACAGGTGGCTAATAGCCCCGTTTCTTCAAAAACTTCACGCTGAGCGCAGTCAAAAATCGTCTGATCAAAGCTCTCTAGCTTGCCGCCCGGCGGAATCCACCAGAGCCTGCCTGTCTGCGGCGTTTTGTGACAGACTAGCAAAATAGATTCGCCCTGAGTGATCAGCGCTGCTGCTCGAATTCGATGTTGCATAGGGTTCTCAGAAGCCTGAAGCTAAAGCTGCTTCACCACGGTACGCCAAATCTGTACGCAATCTGTGCGCAAGAGTACGCCAAACCTGTTTGTCAAAACAATGCTCAAGCTTTACGCACTGCTGCTAATGATCGGCCTCTGGCCCACTCCAGCAGCAGCACAGTCTGTCTCGCAGCCTTCCAGCCAGCCAGAAGCTGCTCCGCCCGCTTTTGACTTGAATACAGCAGGCATTTGCTGGCTCTATAATCTGTCTGGCTATCTGGCGCTGGATACGGTAGGAGAAGTCGTGCCCCTCCAGCCTTACTGCCAGCAGCAGCGCAACTGGGCTTGGTACAATTCTGCTCCGTTTTGGCAACAGTTTCGGCAGGTGGCAACGGTTGAAACGCTGCGCTACAGCCAGAGTCTCGATCCAGATGCTATCGAAGCTTATGGCCAAACCATTTGTCTGTTCTTCAAGGATGGCGGTAGCGCCGAGCAGCTCGCTGAAATTCAGTCTGATTCAACCTTTCCAGCCAAGTTTGAGCAAGCCGTCACCGTTGCTGCCCTCAACAGCCTGTGCCGGCAGTATCACCAGCTCTACAGGCTTTGATGGTGGTCGCCGCCGCAGAATTTACATTAGCGTGCGCTCTAGAGCTTCTGCGTCAGGGATACAGAGCAGATCGCGCTCTCGCTGAATTAGCCCTTTCTTCTCTAGCTTGCTGAGGACGCGAGTGACGGTTTCACGGGCTAGTCCGCTAAGGCTGCTCAGCTCTCGATGCGGCAGATTGGGAATTTCGATGCCCTGCTCGCCCGATTTGCCCTGCCCTTCTGCCAAAAACAGCAGGATATCGGCCACGCGGGAAACGCTGTCGGATTCGCGCAGCCGCAGCCGTCGGTTAACCTGGCGCAGCCGTCTGGCCATGAGTTGGGCTAGCCGCACGCCTGATTTGGGCTCGCTGTTGAGCAGCTGCACAAAGTCTTGGGCCGGCATATTACCGATTGCGGTGGGCACCAGCGTGATTACGTCAGTTGAGCGCGGCACTTCATCGAGCGCTGCCATTTCGCCAAACAGCTCGCCGCGACCCAAAATGTTCAGCGTTACTTCCTTGCCATCAAGATTATAGGTGCGAATCTTGACCCAGCCTTCCAAAATAAAATAGACCGAACTGCCCCAATCGTTTTCCAGCAGCAGCATCTGATTAGCAGGGTGATTGCGTACAACCACATGCGCTAGCGCCTGTTCAATGCTGGCTTCTGGCAAGCCCTCAAAGAACGCATTGGAGCGAATCAAAGCTGATTCTTTAGACTCACGATTTTGCCGATCTTGCATGAAACCATGCGATTGCGAAAGAGCGGGGCTAGAAGGTGGCAATGACTGAGAACGAGTCTGACCCATTGTCATACTGGTTTAAACCCGTAAGGGGCTCTCGTAAGGGGAGTATAGTCTTATTACAATTTGCTATGTGCTGACGCTTGACCAGAGCGCCGTAAAATTCTCGAAAAAATGTTCAACTAGTGAGGACTCAAGCGTAGCTAGTTTTTTCGAGCAAAAATTTACGTGGATTCACGACTGACTACAGAGATCAGGGCATCACGGATCAGGGATCAGGGTCTCAGCTATCATAGCTTAGAGACAGCTCAGAATTTGCATCAGCTAAGGCAATTTTGTAGTCAGCCTCACTCGCCGCCAATGCTGATACCAGTGCCGTAAACCTCGGCCCCGGTCAAGTTAATGGCTTCCAGCGTGGCGCCTGAGACATCAGCAAAATAGATCTTGGCATCTGTCAGATTCACTGCGGTCAGGTTGGCATTGGTCAAGATGGCGTTGGTCAAGAATGCCTCTGTTAGATTGGCCCCGGTTAGGTTTGCTCCTGTCAAATCTGCGCCTTCCAGGTTTGTGCCGCTCAGATTGGCACCCTGCAGGTTGGCGTCCCGCAGATCAGCGCCAATTAAATGCAGGTTGCTCAGGTTATCATTGCTCAGGTTGCAGCCCGCACAGGCTCGCGTCTCAACTAGCTGCTGTACCTCGGCCTGACCCGCTTGGGCAGGCATGCCCATCAGCATCGGCAGCAGGCTAGCTAGAGCGCTGGCTAATGTAAAAATATGAAGTTTCATGGTTTCCCCCAGATGACTTGCAGATGCAGCCAAGGCCACATCCGGCTAACTACAGCAGCCGACTGCGGGATTCCGGTAATCTTCAGCTTAAAAAGATTCCAGATCTGCTCAAGAGATCTGCTCAAGCGACGGGATCGGTCTGACCGACCGCATCTATCCTGCTTTCGACTACCCCCAGTCTACGCCTCAGCCCAGCGGTGCGCCTCACCCTGCTGGTGGAGTTGAGCGAAGACCACCTCTAACTCCATCTAAACAGCCTGCTGGATCAGCGGCAGCAGCGCCTCAATATAGTCAGGCCAACCGATGATGATCGCCTGCTGATGCGCCAAGTTGGCGGCGTCAATCACGTCAGGCGTGAAGCGCAGCGGCTCCCCTTCGAGATCGCAGCAGACCAAGCCCGCAGCTTTGGCCAGCGCTAGCGGGCCTGCCGTATCCCAGAGCTTGACGCGCCGGTTGAAGTAAACATAGAGGCCAGCCCCGCCCAGCAGCACCTGCATGACCTTGAGGCCGAAGCTGCCCACATAGCTAAACTGAGCGGCTGGAATCTGCCGCTTCAGAGCTGCTCCAAACCGCTGGCGATCTTTATGGCCAATTAAAATCGGGCAGAAGCTGGAGCTAGGTGGAGGCGGGGAAACGGGCTGTAGAACCGTCGGCGCGGCCTCTGCGGCAGCTTGATAGAGGCCGTCGAGTCCGCCATAGTAAAGCTGACGGGAAACGGGCGCATAGAGCCAGCCCAGCACCGGCTGATCGGCAATCGACAGACCGATCATAATCACATAGTCATCGCTGCCCTGGATAAAATCATCCGTGCCGTCGAGCGGGTCAATCAGCCAGAGTCGGCGGGAGGATCTGCCAAACGCCAGCCAGGAATCTGGGTTTTCCTCAGTGATGATTGGATCGTCTGGAAACAAAGCCGCCAGTCCAGCCGCAATCTGCTGATCGAGCGCCCGATCAACATCTGTTACATAGTCTTGCCTGCCCTTTTCATAGACCTGGAATGCTTGGCCTGACATTTGGCGAACCGTTTGGCCAGCGCTCTGAATGAGCCGACAGACAGCGCTAATCTGATCAGGAGAAAGGTGAGGCATGAGTAGAGGCCGCAAGCCGGCGATCCGAAAGGGCTAGAAGGCTAGAAGTTTTCGGTGATGTAGTGCAGAATGCCGCGCGCGATTCCCTGGGCCAGCAGCTCGCGATACTGCGGATCAGCAAGGCGGCGAGCATCCTCAGCGCCCGTCACAAACCCCAGCTCTACGAGAGTGGCAGGCATGTGGGTATGGTGCAGCACATAGAACCGCGCCTGCTTCACCCCGCGATTATTGGAGCCCGTTGCATCCAGCAGGCTTTCCTGGATCGTTTCGGACAGGACTTTGGCCGCACCAGTCGAATAATAGTAGGTTTCAATGCCGTTGACATCAGGCCGACTGAGGCTAATCGCGTTGGCGTGAACGCTAACAAACAGGTCAGCATCAGTGCGGTTGGCCAGGCTGACGCGCGGCTCTAGGTCAATTTCGCGCTCGTCCTGCCGGGTCATGACCACCTCAACGCCCTGATTTCTCAGAATCTCGGCCAGCTTCAGGCTCACGGGCAGGACAACATCCGTCTCGCGCAGGCCGCCAATGCCGACTGCGCCCGGATCGCGACCGCCATGCCCTGGGTCAATTGCCACTTTAATTCGCTGGCTGGCTACGTTGGGCAGCTGATCCAGCGGCGGCAGCGGACTGCGGCTAATCTGCCCTCGGCGCTGTGCCTGACCGGTCAGGTTGAGCGCTAGGCTGGAGCCACTCGCCGTCAGTTCGCCGAACTGGACGCCGGGAGCGGGCATCAGCGACAGCACAACGCTCGTACCCTGCTGTCTGGCCCGCAGGCTGAGTAAGGCGCCGCGCGGCTCAGGTCTGGGCGTCGTGAAGCCTCGAGCCAGCTCTGTCTCTGGCAGCGTGATCTGGTAGCTGGCGGTGGCCTGATCCCAGCCGCTGCTGTAGCCGCTCAGCGGTCGATCGCTGCGCAAAATTACCTGGCTGCCGCTCAGCTCAATCGCCTCCAGCGTCGCCGCTTCGACATAGGGAATGACGGCAACGGCAACGGCAGGCTGGTTGCGGCTAGCGCGACGCTGACTGCGGCTCTGGGGCTGCGGTTCAGGGAGCTGCACAGTCCAGCCGGTGCTGCTGGTGCCGCGCACGATTACCTGAGCGGGATCGATTGTGTAGTCATTGTCGAGCTCAATGATGATCTGAGCCAGATCGTCGTCCTCGCGACGGATCTGAATCTCGTCGATGGCGCCCGTTTCGTTTTGGCGCAGTCGGCGGCGCTCCAGGCTAGTATTGGGCAGCTCAATCACGATCCGAGCAGGATCGGTAAGAAACTGAACTCTGGGCTGAACGGGCTCATCGGTCTTGAAGCTAAGCTGGTTTTGAGCCCGATCAAACTGCCAGGATTGCAGCTTCGCCGCCTCGGCAGGCAGCACCAGCAGCATTGCGCCTATTAAACCACCGGCCAAACTAGTAACTAGACTGGCTGCTAGACTGGCTGCGAGATTGGGCCCGCCAGCAAATATTGAATCAACTTTCACGAGACAGGATTACTCCTACGGTCATTAGGGGAACTCACAGGGCGCTTCGGCCAGCAGATCTCTGCAGAAATACTGGCGCTTGTCCGCACTTAAGATACCAGAGAACGGCAGATAGATTGACGACTTAACAGAATCTTCTTGACATCCAGAAGCCCCAGCCTAGCGCAGCCTATAGAAGCCGACGACGGCAAAGATTAAAAACAGGCCGCCTCCCAGCAGTGTAATCATGCGTTCAGAAATGCGGCCACAGAGCATCCGGCCACAGGCGATCGCCAGCACAGCGCAGATCGCGTGACCCAAAATTGCGCCCAACGCCACCCCAACCGGCGGATTGGCAGCCGCCAGCGCAATCGTCGCAATCTGCGTTCGGTCACCCCATTCGCCCACGAACACCAGCCCAAAGGTTTCCATGATAATGCCCGGCTCGTGCCGCTTGGGAAGCTTGGCTTCAGCCGCAGTCACCACCTTCAGCGCCTCGACTTGCTCGGCCACAGCGGGCTGATCTGACATGCTCTGCGCCGCGTAGATCAGCTTCAGGCCAAAGCCCAAAAACAAAATCGCCTCAGCCCACTGGACGTAAACTGGCGGCAGCAGCATCGCCACCTGCCCCAACAGCACGGAGAGCAGGGTCATGGCAGCTAATGCCGAGATTGCCCCAATCAGCACGGGACGGTGCGGATGGCGCATCGCCAAAATAGCGGTAATAAAAAAAGTCTTGTCGCCCAGCTCTGAAACGGTAATCAGCAGCAGTCCGGCGGTGAAGGCAGTCAGCGTTGTTGGCATAGTCAAGCTCCAGCTCATAGAGGATCGCGATCCAATTTGAGCGAGCTTGATGAACCCATAAGACTCCACCAAGCTCACTCTGCGAAATCGCCGTGAACTCAGTGAAGGTCTCACTTCAAATCTAGACTGAACGTCTTGATCTGTTACTTAAGCCAGGTTCATCACCAGTATGTTGACTTAAGCGGCTAGATTACCCTTGCTTCTAAAACCTCTCTAAAACTCGTTCTAGAATCTCTGTGCAACCCGCAGCTACTCCCCTTCATTCAGCTCTAAATTTAGCTGCGGAGCGCGCGCCTTGTCAAATCTGCCTCAAGCTGAACCCGGCTCAGGTTGAGCCAGCACGCCGTTGAGGAAAATATCGGCCATGCCCTCGGCCATTTCCAGCATTGCCTGGGGCGAGCTGTCGCCGGCAGTAATCGTGTCGCGGCTGAAGCCGGCAATCGTGAACATGCCCAGAAAAATTTGGGCGACGATGCGGGGATTCATGCGGCGGTAGATGCCCTGATCCATCGCGGTTTCAAAAAAAGCTTCGGCGACATCGGTCATCTTGACGATCACCTCGCTCTGGATCTGCTCCGAGAGTTCGGGGTGAAACTGGGCTTCCATGAAGCAAACCCGCAGCAGATCGGCGTTTTGGTGCAGGTTGAGCATCCGCTTTCGCATCACCTGGGCAATGGCCTTGTAGCTGGCCATTTCGCTCAGCTCGGTCAGCAGATCAGTCAAAATGTCAATCCAGCCCTGCGTGGCCACGGCTACTAGAATCGCCTTTTTGTTTTCAAAATAGCGAAACAGCGTCCCTTCCGCGACGCCAGCCTCCTGAGCCAGATCGCGAGTCGTCGTGCCGTTATAGCCGCGCCTGGCAAACAGCTTTTGGGCGGCTTTCAAAATGCGGGTCTGAGTTTCTGCTTCGGTGGGAGGTGGGGCGGAAAAAAGGCGCATGGCAACCGCTAGTTCTATCTGCCTATCTTAGCGGTACTCAGCGCTAAGCGATAGAGTGCCCTTGAAATCTCTCAAAACCTCGGACGGAATGTAAAGCAAGATACGAGAGCTTACAATAGAGCTGTGCCAGTCTGAAGCACTCATCTAGAAGGCTTATGTCAATCCAATTCCGGTTTCATCTGGAGAAAGCTATTGAAGCCGCAGCGGTACTCTTAAAGCTGCACGGTAAGCCTATGAAATATTTAACGTGAGTTCGGGTTAAGCAGCCTGGAGCAAATGGTGGTCAATCGCGATAGAGGGCTTCTTCGGCTGGTGACAATAGGCAATGAGGCCGCAGACCACATTTACCAGACAGTTGACTGGGGAACGATGGCGAGAGTGTTCAATCTGTGAAATGTTCTTGAGCTGGTCAATCACTGTTTCCACAATGGCTCGCTTACGAAGCATCAAACGGTTGCTCAACGCCATCAAGCGCTGTTTCATGTTGCGTCTGAGTTTGGTAATCAGTTGTACCCCGGTCGTCTGCAACAATTGCTGTGCCAGCTTCTGCGAGACATAGCAATTGTCCGCAAACACTTTGCCAATGAGTCGTTGCAGCAGATTGGGAACGGGCTTACGGTCGTCAATATTCCCCGGAGTTAGAGTGAAGTTGAGCAGTTCGCCTTGGTCATTGACCACCAGATGCAGCTTAAAGCCAAAGAACCAGTCCACCGAGGTTTTGCCCCTCGCCACCAGGTTCTTGAACACCTTGTGCTGATGAATGCGGCGGTTGTGGCAGACTTTCAGGCTGGTCGAATCGAGGAAACTGATGCCAGTGCAACGGCCAAAACAGGAGCGCAGATAGGCACACAACGGCAGCAAGGTGCTGGGAATCCACTCCACAAAGCGTCCATAGCTGACCAAGCTTGGAAAAGCGCTCCGCCACTGGCGTTGGACTTTGTCGAGGTAGTCTCAG